>CANQKA010000021.1 GCA_947624395.1 uncultured Oscillospiraceae bacterium | reverse complement strand
CCACCAACGCCGACTATGACTGGGACGGCTCCGTGGGCTCCACCCTGGAGTTCGACACCGTGTTCGTCCAGTGGCCCACCGGCCCCAGCGGCGACCAGGAGACCAACAAGGCCAAGCTGACCGCCGGCGCGTTCTGGTTCATCCCCAACGGCGTGGAGGACCCGGAGCTGGTCTACAACGTGTTTGAGTCCCTGTCCAACTGGTACAACGACGATGTGTCCATCCGCGACGACCAGGAGACCATGTGGTGGTGGTATGCCACCACGGCCAGCGACCCCGACCTGCAGCAGTCCAACTACGACGTGATGTTCGACCTTGGCTCCCGGGAGCAGTTCGACGTCTATCAGAGCCTGGAGGCCCAGGTGGACGGCTGGGATCTGGAGCAGCTTATCTTCGGCACCATGACCGCGGCCCAGTATCAGGAGACGTACCGCCAGCAATTCCAGGCGGCCATCGACTCTTACTTCGGCTGATAATTTCGCGGCCTTTTAGCAAGACATAAGTTCGGTGGGCCCGCACCATTCCGGTGCGGGCCCATTGATGAGACGAGTTAAGATAAGATGAGGGGAGGGGAGACGGTGTTTCAGGGCCTTTTTTCGCCGGACGGGCGTTTTTCCCGGTTCATGAATCTGCTGTGGAGCCTTATTCTGACCAGCGGGCTTTGGATACTGTGCTCTCTGCCCATCGTCACGGCGGGCGCTGCGTCCGCCGCGGCCTATTACGCCATGGCCAAGACGGTCCGTTTTCACACCGGGACTACCGCGGCCGAGTTTTTCCGCTGCTTCAAACAAAACCTCCGCCAATCCCTGCCTTTGAGCATCGGCCTTACCCTGGCCCTGGCTCTTTGCATCGTGGAGGCCATGTATCTTTACGGCGACGAGAGCGTTCCGCTGTGGTTTTTGTATGTGTTCTACCTGATGGCGCTTTTATTGGCGGCGTTGGGCATCTATATCTGGCCGTGCCTTTCCCGGTTTGAGATGGGCAATATGGCCCTTTTGCGCATGGGCGTTGTGCTCATGTTCCGGTACCTGCCATACACCCTGGCCTTCCTGCTGGGCCTTGCGGCTCTGCTGGCGGGTATCTGGCTCATGCCCTGGGGATTGCCCCTGTTTCCGGGGCTGGCGGTGTATTTGGAGACATTTTTGATGGAGCGTATACTGCTGCGCTGTTCCCCCAGGCCGGAGGCGGGCAGCCCGGAGGCAAAAAAGTGGTATTACCACGTTTCCGGCGACGAGAGGGAGGACGATGATGAACAATAACGAGCAATGGATCGCGGCGGATAACGCCGCGCTGCAATATATGGGCCGTATCGACTTTGACGACCCGAAAGAGCCGGTCTGGGTATTCCCGGCCACGTACGTAAAGGTGCGCTTCACTGGCCCATTCATCCGGGTCGTGGTGACCAACATGCGCGGCTGCTGGGACAATTACCTGGGCGTGCTCCTGGACGGCGTACAGTCCACAATTCCCCTGGCTCCCTCGGGCCGGCAGGAGCTGACCCTGGGGGAGAACTTAGGCCCCGGCATGCATGAGCTGACGCTTTTCAAGCGGCAGGATTCCTGCCACCAGCTCCGCTTCCACGGCCTTATCGTAGCCGCCGGCGCGGTGCTGTCCGCCCCGGAGCCCCTGCCAGAGCGCCGCATGGAGGTCTATGGGGACAGCGTATCCGCCGGCGAGGTAGCGGAGGCGCTGGACTTTTGCGGAAAGGTTGACCCGCCCCACAATGGGGAGTATCATAATAGCTACTATTCCTACGCCTGGTACACCGCCCGGATGCTGCACGCCGATCTGCGCGACATCGCCCAGGGCGGCGTGGCCCTCATGGACGGCACGGGTTACTTTGCCGCCCCCAACTACCGGGGCATGGAGTACGTGTACGATAAGATCGAGTATAACCCGGACATCGACGCGCCCAAGCCCTGGGACTTTTCCCGCTGGACGCCCCATGTGGTTATCATAGCCCTGGGCCAGAACGACAGCTACCCGGACGACTATATGGCCCGTGATATCAATTGCCCCCAGGCCGCGACCTGGCGGGCCCACTACGCCGCCTTTGTGCAAAAGCTGCGCTCTATCTATCCCAAAGCGGTGCTCATCCTGACCACCACCATCCTCATGCACCACGAAAATTGGGACAAGTCCATCGACATGGTATGCCGGCGGCTTAACGACGATAAAATCTATCATTTCCTGTACAGCCAAAACGGCAGCGGCACCCCCGGCCACATTCGCGCCCCGGAGGCGGAGCAGATGGGCCGGGAGCTGAGCGCATTTATCACGTCTCTTGGCCAGAGCGTTTGGGAGGATTAAAGCTATGGACATGGAAAAAGCCGTCGTCCAACCGGGCAATTGGGCCCGTCTGCGCGCTGTCATGGACCGGGCCGCCCGCGGTGAAAGTATCTGCGTGGGCTTTCTGGGCGGGTCCATCACCCAGGGCTCTCTGGCCTCCAAACCGGAACTGTGCTACGCCAGCCTGGTGGCCGATTGGTGGCGCAAAAGCTTTCCAACCGCCCATATCCGGGCCGTGAACGCCGGCATCGGCGGCACCACCTCCCAGTTCGGCGTGGCCCGCGCCCAGGACGATCTTCTGCGCTACGCGCCGGACGTGGTGACGATAGAGTTCTCCGTCAACGACGAGAACACCGCCCATTTCCGGGAGACCTACGAAGGCCTGGTCCGCCGGGTGTACAAGACCGGCGCGGCGGTCATTCTCCTGCACAACGTCCGCTATGACAACGGCGTCAGCGCCGAGGATGTCCACCGCCAGGTGGGGGCCCATTACGACCTTCCCTCCGTGAGCCTCCGGTCCACCCTCTGGCCCCAGGTGCGGGACGGCCATATTCCCGCCCGGGACGTGACGCCGGACGACCTGCACCCCAACGACCTGGGCCACGCCCTGGTTGCCTCGGCGGTGACGGTCCTGCTGGACCGGGTGAAGGCCGCGTCGGACATGGAGCCGCAGGAAGCGACCTTGCCGGAACCCCTGACAGAAAACGCCTACGAGGGCAGCACCCGCTGGCAAAACCACAACGCCTCGCCGGTTTTATCCGGCTTTGTCCCGGACGAAACGCCCCAGGAGCACATTACCCAGATGTTTCGCCACGGCTATACCGCCGGCCGCACCGGCGACGCCATCCGCTTCACCGTGGAGGGCACGTGTCTCGCGGTCCAGTACCGCAAGAGCGTCCATAAGCCCGCGCCCATAGCCCGTGCGGTGGTGGACGGGGACGAGGCGAACGCCGTGACCCTGGACGCCAACTTTGACGAGGATTGGGGCGACTGCCTTTATTTGCAGGACCTTCTCATCCACGGCGCTGACGGGCCCCACACGGTGGATATCACCCTCACCGAGACCCACCCCAACGACGCCGTACCATTCTACCTGGTATCCCTCATCGCCTCAAAATAAAAAATGGAGGTCAGCCATGCTGACCTCCATTTTTACACATATATCTCCGGGTCCCGGCGCATCAGCTCCATGCACATCCGCCCGTTATGATAGGGACACTTCCACGGCTCCAAAATGGGATACCCCGGCAGGGGCTTTCCGAACTTGTCCACGGAGTGGAACCACTCGCTTCCCGGCCGGTGGTCCACCTGTTTTTCCTCGATAAACCGGAACGTGGCCGCCGCTGCGTCCCGGTATTTTGTCTCACCGGGCAGCTTTTCCCACAGATTCACCAGCCCCAGCACCGTCTCCGCCTGGACCCACCAGATGCGCGCCTCGTTCACCACGCCCCTGTCGCACTCGTTGGCCAGGGAATCATAGCTGTACGCCGCGTCGTACACCGCCTGCGCCATATCCTTATCAATCTGGGAGATACGCCCCATGCGCCCATCATCCCCCAGCAGACCGCAGCCCCAGTCCATGAGCCAGCTTGACTCGATGTCGTGGCCGTAGCTATACAGATCGATGATGGAGTTATAATTTTCGTCGAAGAACACCAGCTGCCTTTTCAGCGCGGGGGCGTATATCTTCTTCTCGTAAATATCCAGTATCCGCTCCATGGCCCTGCCCACGGCCTCGTCATGGGTGGCCTCGTACAGCCCGGAGTACCCCTCGAACACGTGCAGCAGCGTATTCATGGTCTTGGCGGCCATGACGCCGTTTTCGCTGAGCTTTTCGTTGGACTCGGGACCCCAATCGGCGGTGAACGCCTCCAAATAGCCCACATCGTCGGTGCAGTGTTCCTCGATCACCCGGAAAAGCCCCAGCGCCATGTCCTTGGCCTCGTCCAGGCCGGTCAGCCGGTAATAGGCCGCCAGCGCGTAGATGGCGAAGGCCTGGTTGTAGGTGTGCTTGGTGGTGTCCATGGGCTTGCCGTCATAGGTGCAGCTCCAATAGACGCCCCCGTTTTTCCGGTCCAGGCAATGGTCCGCCAGGAACCGGTAGGCGTGCTCGGCGTATGGCCGCAGGTCCTCCCGGCCCAGGTCCATGCTGGCCCGTGAGAAGAACCATAAAATGCGGCTGTTCAAAATGCAGCCCTTTTCCGCCTTTTTGTCCAGGACCAGGTCCTGACCCATATAGCCGTAATAGCCCCCGTATTCATCATCCTTCAGGGCCGTCCAGAACGGCAGGATGACCTCTTCCAAATGCCGCTTGGCCGCGGCGGCGATTTTTTCCACGCAAAAACCCTCCTATTCGGCGGCCGTGGAGCGGCGCAGGATGATACGTCCGCCCACGACGATATTTTCCGCAATGACCGGCTCGCCGTTGATCTGGCCGATGAGCTGGTTGACGGCGATACGGCCCATGTCCCTCGTGTTGACCCGATACGTGGTCAGCGGCGGGAACCCCGGCCTGTCCTGGTGATAATCGTCATACCCGGCCACGGCCACGTCCTCCGGCACCCGGAAGCCCGCCTTTGTCAGCGCGTCGATGAGCCGCAGGGCCGTCTCGTCGCAGTTGCACACGAACGCCTGGGGCATTTCCTCCGGCAGCACCAGGGGGATATAGGTGGTGCGCCCCTGTCGGTCTTCCATCAGCCAATCCGCCCTTGCCGTCAGCCCCGCCCGGTGCAGGGCCTTACAGTAGCCCAGGTACCTGTCCATGATGGAGCTGGTGGACAGGATGCTGCCCACAAAGCCGATACGGTCCCGGCCCGTGTCCAGCAGGTGCTCCGTGACCCGGCACCCGCCGGTCACGTTGTCGCTTGTCACGCTGCACACCGCCAGGTCCTCGTCGTAAAAATCCAGCAGCACGTATGGCAGCGCGCAGGCGCACACCATGCGCATATAGTCCCGGTCCAGCTCGCCCAGAAATATCAGCCCGTCCACCTTTTTGCGCTGTATCATCACGGGCAGGGACCGTTTCGCCTCCGCCTCCGCTGTCACCAGCTCCAGCAGCGCGGAATAGCCGCACTCGCTGCACCTGGTCACCAGGTTTCGATAGAGATTGGAGTAAAACGTGTTGTCGGCGAAGAACTGGTCCGCCACCAGAATGCCGATGTTGCCGGAGCTGGCCCGCTCGGCGTTGTGCTCTCTTGTCCGCAAGGGCACGTAGCCCATTTGGCTGGCCGTCTCCAATATTTTCGCCCGTGTCTGCTCGCTGACGCCGTCCTTCCCGGCCAGCGCCTTGGACACGGACACCACGCTCACGCCCAGCTTTTTGGCGATGTCCTCCATCCGCACTTTTTTGTCCATGCTCGGCACCTCAGCGCTTGACGGCGTAGTCGCTGGCGTAGACCTTCCGCAGGGCCTCGTTGCTGTTTTTGCTCTCGCCGATGCAAAATTCCTTGGACCAGACCATGAAATAGGCCCAGGGGATACGGCTTTTCTCCAACAGCGTTATGTCGGGCAGATATCCGATCTCCGCCAGCGCGGCCACCTTGCTGCGCGTGGTGGCGGCCACCAGGGTCTCATACTGCTCCCGGTAATCCGTGGGCGCGTACTCGGGCAGGTATTCGTCCAGGGACACCACGTCCACGTATTCCTCTCCCGGCCAGCCATCCGCCAGCCGGCAGTTCCACACCCATACCAGATTGTGCAGACCGTGGACCTTGGTGAAGTGGTCGAACATGCGCTTATAAAGCTCCCTGGCCACGGCGGGCCCTTTCGCGCCCCACCAGAACCATGTCCCGTCCGACTCGTGAAACGGCCGCCACAGCACCGGGATGTCCTCGTCCATGAATGGCTTCAGCAGCGCGGCCATATGGTCCATGTCGTGGTAAAAGGCCGACCGCTCCGGCGTGCCGTCCATCAGCACCCGCCGTGCGTCGAAGTCCGTGTGCTCGGCGTAAAAGGCCTTGTCCCGCCCGCCGAGAGGGGAGTACCAGTGGAACGTGAAGGTCACGATGCCCTCCCGTTTCCGGCCCCATTCCAGGGCCAGCTCCAGGGTGTTCCGGTCCTCCACGATTTCCGTCAGGCAAGCCTCGCTCATATCGCCGTAGTTGATGTTGGGGGAGTAGGCCAGCAGCTCAAAGCCCCGGAGCAGCGGCTCCCGGCCTGTGACCTGGCGGATGTACGCCAGCTCCTCCATGGGCACGGTCTGGGTGTGCTGGCCGGTGACGATGGCCTTGCCCGCAATGAACGAGAGATAGTTCAAAAGCTTCCTGGCGTTTGGCGTCGCCAGGGGATCGACAGGGGTCTGCATAAGCTGCTCCTTTCTTTTCTTAACCTAAATTTTTAGCTTAATTACCCTCATTATATAAGCTCCGCCCCGCCCCTGTCAACAGAAAACCGACCGCTCACCTGTTTGCCTGGCGCAGGAACGCCCCGATGTCCTCCGCATGGGTGAGCAGGTACCGGTCCTCCGGGGGATAGACCGCGCCGCCAAAGTATATGGCCGGGTTGCCGTCGCAGCTGTGATCGTAGGCGGTGCGGTGCATGGCGGCGTGCAGACACCTTGTCCCGATGGTATCCCGGCACCAGGCGGCGTTTTCCGCCGTGACGCCCCCGCCGGGTAAGATCTCTATCCGGCCGGCGGCGTGCTCTATCATCGTCCGGATGGTCGCGGCCCCCTCGGGGACCGTGGGCTTCTGCCCGCTGGTCAGCACCCTTGTCACGCCCAGGTCTATGAGCGTGTCCAGCGCCGCCATCACGTCCGGCGTCACATCGATGGCCCGGTGGAACACGGACTGCCTCTCTCCGATGACTGCCAGCATCTCCCGGCAGCGGTCCGCGTCCACCGTACCGTCTGGCCGCAAAAAGCCGAACACGATGCCGTCGGCCCCGTTTTCCACGAACAGCCGAGCGTCCTCCAGCATGGTCTCGAACTCCGTCTCGGTGTAGCAAAACCCGCCCTCCCTTGGCCGGACCATGCACATCACCGGCAGGGCGGGGGCGTGTTTTTTCACCGTCCGCAGCGCGCCCAGGGTGGGGGTGAGCCCGCCGTGAAAGAGGTCAGAATTCAGCTCCACCCGGTCCGCGCCGCCTTTATAGGCGGCGATGGCGTCGGCGGCGGAGCCGCAGCACGCCTCAAACAGTATCTTCTCCATGGGGTATACCTCCTTGTGTGTTCGTCTCTTCCTCGGCCATTACCAGGTCCGCCAGCCGGATGGCCAGATCCACGGCGCCCACCCGGTAACCGGCGCTGGCGAACCGGCCCCGGTGCCGGCTGTCAACGATTGCCAGCAGGGGCAGGTCACCGGGCTCTAAAAACAGCTGCCTTGCCAGCTTTTCTCCCGCCTGACCGTCCGGGTCCATGAGCACCTGTGCGTTGGGCAGGGCCTCCAGGACCCGCCGCAGGTTGGGGGCTTGTTTTTCCTCGGCCCGTTTCAGCACCAGCGCCAGGACAAGACCCTTATCCATCCGGGCCCGCAGGGCAGGGGCGGCGCCGGCCAGTTCCAGCAGCGTATGCTCCGATGGCTCGGCCCCCGGCCGGAGAAAAATGTAAACGCCCGTTTTGTCCCAATATGTCCCGGGGGTGACAACACCGCTGTCCCATAGCTGCAATTTTTCCAGCGGTATCAAGGTCTGCGTGTCTTTTAACGACCCCTCGCGAATGTCCCGGGGTAGGACAATACCTGCCCCATTTGGGACAAAAGTTGACACAAGGCGGACAAGCTGCCGGCCGCTGGGCAGCCGCCGGGCCGTCACGAGCCGGTAATGCCCGGAGGGCAAGCGCAGCCGCCAGGGCTCCGCCCCGGCCAGGTCCAAAACGCGCCAGCGATCGCCCACGAGCCGCGCCAGGGACCAGTCCTTCCCATAGACCGGTTTTTCTCCCTTTGATGGCGCAAAAATCACCTGGCCTGACCCATCGGAAAAGCCGTCTAAGCCCTGGTACGCCCCGTTTTTCCAGTACTGAACAGTCCCGTCCACCGCATCCAGCCGAGCGGGCACGCCCAAGGTCCGCAGCACCGCCACCGCCAGCGTTTTCCGGCCAATTTCATCCGCCAGGCCGCTGGAAATAATGGCCATTGGCGTCATGGAAAGGGCGGGGTACCAGCTGCCCTCAGGGGCGGGATAGCGGGCGCGAATATGCTCCACGAGCGCCTCCGGATGGGCCCGGAAGGCGCTTTTCTGGTCATCGGTCAGCGCGGCCAGTATGGCGGGCCGCCAGTTTTCCAGTGGCTCCAGGCCGATACGGGGGTTCAGGACCTCCGCCTGGAAATGCTTCGCGGCCGCGTAGGGGAGGGCCGCCTGCAAGTGGCCCTCCAGGACCTCAAAGGTCACGTCCCGCAGGTCCTTTTCCGCCATCGCGGCCAGCATTTGCGCCGCCAGAGCCCTCTCCGGGCCCTCGTGGGCGGTGTAAAACCGCCAGAGCTCCGGGCCGTTCCCGGCGGCCAGGGCGAAAAATCCTGGCCAGGGCGGCTCCGTCCGGTCGTATTCCGGCCTGTGCCATCCCCTGGCCCGCGCTGCCCTGGCGGCGGCGCAGTCGGCCAACAGGGCGGCGTTTTCCGCCTGTTGGGCGGGCGTCAGGGGGACCCGGTTCCGGGCCGAGGGCGGGGCCGGGGCCAGGTCCATATCGACGGTCCCCTCCGATGGCGGCCCAAGGGTCAGAACGGTCTCGCCGCTGGCCGCTGACGGCCGAACAAGGGCGGAGGCGGTGAGGCCCTCCGAGAAGGCCTCCGCCAGCAGGTCGCACAGGCCCACGACGGCCCTGAAGCGGCCGTTTTCATCGCAGCGGCCGCGCAAAATCGGGCGGAAGGCGGCCATATTCAATACGTCCAGCTCGATTTCCGCGCCGGCGGCGGGCTTGCCGTCCGGGCCCAGCACCCGCACGGTGACGGGGCCGGTTTGGGCATACCGCTCCGTCACGCTGTACAGCCGCACAGAGCCGTTTATTTCCGCCAACGGGTCGCCCTGCCGGCAGTCAAAAAACGTCCTGTAGTGGACCAGAGGGGCCCTGGCGGCGGCAGCGCAGAACCAGCCCCGGTCCAGCACCGGCTCCGGCTCGCACGCACCCAGAAACCGCCAGCGTCCGCCGTCCCACGCCTCCACCCAGGCGTGGTTGTCGTCGCAGTGGGCCCACCAGGGGACATACACCTGCCGGGCGGGGATGCCCACGCTGCGCAGGGCCGTGACCAGAAACACCGACTCCTCGCCGCACCGGCCCGTGCCGGTCCTGTAGGCGGTCATGGGGCTCTCGGTCCGCTGGTCCGTGGACTGATAGGTCATGTGCCGTGCGCACCAGCGGTTCACGGCCAAAATGGCCGCCACGGCGTCAAGACCAGCCACCTCCGGCGCCAGACGCTCATAGAAGAAGGCCCGACAGTCGGTCAGGTCCTCGGTATTTATCCGGGGGTACCAGACGAAATGCAGAAACATGTCCTCGGACAGGTCCCGGCAAAA
Organism: uncultured Oscillospiraceae bacterium; assembly: GCA_947624395.1. Taxonomy (GTDB): domain Bacteria; phylum Bacillota; class Clostridia; order Oscillospirales; family Oscillospiraceae; genus CAJOIG01. The sequence goes on along the minus strand of CANQKA010000021.1, from coordinate 17,454 downwards.
GGGGCTCTTTTCCCGCAGAAACAGGGCGTGCTCGCAAAAGCCGCGGATGGTGGTCAAGGGTACGCCGGCGGCGTCGGAGATGGGCAGGGTCCCGTAGGCAAGGGCCAGAAGGGCCTGCATATTACCGCCCGGCTCGGCGGCGATGGCGCTTGCAAGGGCGGGTCCGGCCTTTCCCAGGTCAGGCAGGGCCTTGGACCAGCGATCGCGGGCCATGCGGCGCAAAGCGTCCGAGAGCATTAGAAGCCCTCCTTCAGCAGGAGCTTGACCACCGTGTCCGTCTCGTCGGGCAGGACCGGGTCAGGCCCCAGGTCCAAAAAGCACACGTCCGGGTAGTCGCTGTGTACCCAGCTGGCGGAGAGGGGTACCTCGCTGCCGTCCGAGAGCATAGTGGCCGACAGGATATCGTCCCGCTTCACCTGGGGTACGGGCAGCGGCCCCAGGGCGTTTTCAAATATGTGCAGGTACAGGGCGCTGCCGTTGCGGGTGAAGCGGCCAAACTCTGGCTTGTCAAGCCCCGCTGGGCCGCAAGAGCGTATGCTCTCGGCGTTTTTGTCCATCCAGCGGCCTATCTTGTCCAGGATGGCCGTGGCCTCCGGGGGAAACTCCCCGGCGGCGGTGGGTCCCACGTTCAGGAGCATGTTGCCGCCCTTGCTGACGCACTCCACCAGCTTCTTGACGAGCATGTCCGCGCTCTTGTAGTGCCTGTCGGTGCGCACATAGCCCCAGCTGTTGTTCATGGTGACACAGCTCTCCCAGACAAGCGGCTCTCCCCGCACGTCCCGCAGGCCGGCGGGCGGGATCATCTGCTCCGGGGTGATGAGATCTCCGTGCCAGGGGGTGGGCTGGCACCGGTAGAGGGAGCCGAAGCCCTCGCCGCTGGCTTCCAGGCGGTTGTTGAGCAGGATGTCCGGCTGGAGCGTGCGCACCATATCGGCCAGCTCCGCGGCCCGCCACTTTTCGCCGAGCATATCGTCGTAGCTGAAATCGAACCACATAAGGTCCAGTCTGCCGTATTGGGTGCAGAGCTGGCGCACCTGCGCGTGCATATAGGTCAAATACCGCTCCCAGACCCGGCCGTCGTTGGCCTGGGCCGGGTCATCCCGCATGGGGTGATGGCGGTCCCCATAGTGGGGGTAGTCCGGGTGATGCCAGTCCAGCAGGGAATAGTAAAGCCCCACTTTCAGCCCCTCGGCCCGAAAGGCGTCCAGAAATTCCCGCACGATGTCCCGGCCAAAGGGGGTGCGGGTGGACTTGAAGTCCGTGTTGTCCGCGTCGAAAAGGCAGAAGCCGTCGTGGTGCTTGGCGGTGAGCACGGCGTACGCGGCTCCGGCGTCTTTGGCGGCGCGGGCCCAGGCGCGGGCGTCGAAGCGGGCCGGGTCAAAGCTGTGGAAGAATGGCATATATGCTTCCTCGGGCATGCGCTCGGTGCTCCTGACCCACTCGCCACGGGCGGGGATGGCGTATAGCCCGAAGTGGAAGAAAAGGCCGAAGCGGGCCTGACGGAACCAGCGGACCCGCCGGTCGTATGCGCGCTTGTCAAACGTATACATGACGCCCTCCCGGTATGTGATGATGCCTAATGATAGCATGCCGGAGAGGGTGTTCGCAACTCGTGAAAGGCCAAAAACATGCAATTCAGGTCGTGATTTTGTCGATTCAGGACAAAGGACTTGACAAATTGGGGGTTTTATTCCGTTATATATAGCTGTGCATACTCTTAAAACGACCAGGGGAGGAAAGGGAAATGCCCAGGAAAAAAAGACGTATTCTGTGCGCGGCGCTGGCGGCGGCGCTGGTGACAGCCCTGGCGCCGGTGGCGCTGGCGGACGGGGCCGTGACGCTTATGCCGGGGGTGACGCCGGAGATGTCCGACGGGGATTTCTGGGCGGACCGGCAGTACGGCGCGGACCAGATCATTTTGACGCCGGAAGAAATTGAGGCGTTCAACCTGGACAGCGCCGCGCAGGAGGGCACCATGGTCATGGACCTGCGCACGGCGGATGACACATACGACGGCAAGGCGTACAACGAGAATCTGGAAAAGTCCGCCACGTCGGACGCGGAGTATTATTTTGGCTGGACCTACACCGGCGACGGCCAGCAGGCCGACTGGGACTATTTTCAGGCGATGATCGACAACTGCCTGGACCCGGACGAGTCGGAGGAAAAGCCCGTGCGGTACGGCATCGCCGTCAAACGCACGCTCTTGCGGGTGTTCCCCGGTCCGGGACCCATCCAGGACGACCCCAACGACCTGGACTTCGACTACCAGGCCCTCAGCTCCATTCGGGTCAACGAGCCCATGCTGATATACAATACCTCCGCCGACGGGAAGTATTACCAGGCCCGCATTTCCAGCTGCTCCGGCTGGGTGCCGGCCCAGGACGTGGCGCTGTGCGAGGATAAGGAGGAATGGCTTTCCGCCTGGGACCTGCCATCCGAAAAGCTGCTGGTGGTGTACGGCAACAAGATATACACCGACGCGTCCAACTCTGCCCCGGACACGGCCGTGCGCATGCTGAGCCAGGGCACGGCGCTGGAGCTGGTGACGGACTTAGAGCCCGACCAGCTCATCGGCAACCGCTCGCCCTATCACAACTATGTGGTCTATCTGCCTGTGCGGCGCGCTGACGGCAGCTACGAAAAGCAGCTTGCCCTGATACCCGAGACCGCCAAGGTCAGCATCGGCTACCTGCCCCTGACCATGCGCAACATCGCCATGGTGGCGCTGGAAAGCCTGGGGGACGCCTACGGCTGGGGCGGCATGCTGGACACGGAGGACTGCTCCGGCATGATACGCACCGTGTACAAGTGCTTTGGCCTGGACATCGGCCGCAACGGCAACTGGCAGTACAACATGAACATTGAAAAAATCGACATGACGCACATGTCCCTGGAGGAAAAGAAGCTCATTCTGGACCAGATGCCTCTGGGTTCGGCCCTGTGCTTCGACGGGCACGAGATGATGTACTTGGGCAAGGTGGACGGGGAGTACTACGTGGTCAGCACCGTCAGCAGCATCGTAAGCCCCAGCACGGGGGAGATCTTGCGGACACGGGACGTGATGATAAACGACATGCAGGTGAAGCGGGGCAGCGGCAAGACATGGCTGGGGGCCTTGAATATGGCGTTCATGCCCTGTTACGCCAAGCTGGAGGGGAAGACGTATAACTTCCCGGCGCTGCAGTGGTACCACGACGGCGTGGCCTGGTGCCTGGGCGAGGGCGTGATGCAGCCCCTGGACATCGACGACACCTTTGGCATCGGCCAGTTTGCCACGCGGGCCGACCTGGCCTACGGGCTGTGGAAGCTGGCGGGTGTGGCAGAGGAAGCGGAAGAAGCCGACACGGAGGATACGCCCGAATGCCCCTTCACGGACGTGTCCGAGGATGCCCCCGAGCGGACGGCCATCGCCTGGGTCACGGAGCAGGGGTTGATGACCGGCGTGTCGGCCACGCAGTTCGGACCGGACTGGACCGTGAGCCAGAACGAGGCGCTGACGGCCATTTGGAACCTGGCAAAGAGCCAGGACTGGTCCGGCGCCGAGGACGGCCAGCTGCCCTATTATTGGGCGCTGGAAGCGGGGGTCGTGTCCCAGGCGGACTGGGCACTGCCCATCGGCGAGCCGGTGAGCCGGGAGGGGATGGCCGTGTGGCTGGCCCGGTACGGCCAGCTCTGCCAGGCGGAAGACGTAAACGACGCGGAAAACGCCGCGTAAAAAATCATAAGGAGCCTGCGAATAAAAAGTCAAGCCCCAAATGAAGAAAAGGAGGAGCCGAGGAAAGGGCACAACAAAAAGACTGGCTCTCGCCAGCCAAGAAGTGAACGAGGATAAGAAAGTGGACGAGAAGGAATTGGAGGAGGTCACGGGGGGAAAGGTGCTTTTCTCCAACGCGACTACCTGCTCACGTGCCCCAATACCGCGTGCAGGGCCAAGCTTACCGTCAAAAAGGGCAAGCTTACCGTTTGAAACAGAACGCGGGCGCGTAAAAAACGACCGGGAACGCATGATAAACGCCGCCGGCAGAAAAGGAGCTTAAATGATGAAAAACAGTATGTTCAAACGAGTGAGCGCGCTGCTGCTGGCGGCGTTCGTGCTGGCGGCCGTGTGCCCCCTGTGGGGCCTGGCCGCGGAAGAGCCTGAACAGCCCGCAGTCCCGGAGCTGCCCATCGACGGGGAAGCGCCCGTCGATGAGCAAGCGCCTGTGGACGCGGAAGAACCCGTGGACGCGGAAGAGTCCATAGATGAAGAAGAAGCGCCCGTGGAGGAAGAAGCGCCCGAGGCGGCGGCGGAGACGGTGAGCGACCCGGCGGCACGGGTCACCGTGGACGGCGTGCAGACGGACTACGCCAGCTTTGACGAGGCGTGGGCCGCCGCCGTGCAGGCGAGCGCGGCGCGGATCGACGTGCTGCGGGACGTGACGGCGGGCGAGGATCTGGTCGTCACCGCCGATAAGGAGCTGACGCTGAATGCGACGGGCGGAACAGTGACAGCGCCGTCGGGGCTGACGGTGTTCGGGAAGGTGACCGTCACCGCCGGGAGCCGGGTCAACGGGTCGATCATTGTGTCCGTGCGCGGGCAGCTGACGCTGGAGGATAACGTGGCCGTCGTCAGCCAGGCGGGCGAGGACGACGCGGCCGGGGCGGTGGTCCTCACCGGCGGCAGCGTGACCGTGGGCAGCGGCGCGCATATCACCAGCGCGTATGGCGGCGGCATCACGGTCATGGCGTTTCTGGGAGACTGCCAGCTGACCGTGGGTCCTGGCGCGCAGATCGAGGGCGAGCTCTACGGCCTGGGCGTGGGCACGGGCGGTTTTGACGCCGTGGCGGAGCTGAACGGCTGCACCGTCACAGGCAGTGAGGCGGCTGTTTACGCGGTGGGCGAGGCCGAGCTGACCGTCAACGGCGGCACGTACACCGGCGGCCAATACGGCCTGTACGCCGCGGGAGAAGATGTGGACATCAAGGGCGGCGCGTTCACCGGCACGGAAAAGGACGGCCTTGTGGTCGGGGACGGCTTCCTCTACCTGAGCGGCGGCACGTTCACCGGCGGGCAGTACGCCATCGAGTGCCTGACAGAGGACGATGACGGCGCGCCCATCCAGGACCCGTTCAGCCTGCGGGAGCTGCTGGACGCGGGCTGCGGCTACATAGGCGAGGACGACCAGGCCGTCACGGTCCAGCGCGACCAGATGACCCTGGCCGGACCGGTGAGCGTGGGGCCTGTGGCGGCGCTGGTGCGCACGGGCGAGACCGTGGGCTATTACATCAGCCTGGATCAGGCGTGGGCCGGAGCCAACGCCGCCAGAGGGGACGCCGTGGCGCTGGAGCTGACGACTAGCGCGACCGCGGCGGGTACGCTCCGGGTGGACGACGGGGCAAAGTTCCGCCTGCGCATCGGCGGCACGCTCACGGCCAACATCGACATAGGCAGCCCGGAGGCGTCCGGTACCGGCGAGCTTATCCTGTCGCAGGGCGCCGTCATGGGCCAGGTGACCGTTTACGGCGGCGCGCTGACCGTGAATGGCGCGGAGCTTGCCAGCGCGCTGACGGCCCTGCGCATCACCGGCGGCGCCGTGACGCTGGAAAATAACGCCATCGTCCAGGGCGACGTGTGCGGCGTGGCGGTGGAGGATGGCAAGCTGACGGTCGCGACCGCCAACATCGCCGGGGACGGCACCTATGGCATATTCGTCGGGAACGGCCAGGTGGTCATGGACGACGGCGCTGTCGCAGGTGCGGAGGCGGGCATATGCGTCGAGGGCGGCGCGTTTGCCATATCCGACGGCATCGTGGGCGGCGAGACCGGTCTGCTGGTGCGGGAGCGGAACGAGGCTGTGCCCGTGTCGGTTGATGTCTCCGGCGGCGCTTTCTGGGGCACCGATGGCCCGGGCCTGATGGTGGAGAGCACGTCGGCGTCGTCTCAGGTGCGCCTGTCCGGCGGCCAGTACACGGGCGTGCCCAATGCCATCGAGAGCGGTTCTGTGGCGCTGGATAAGCTTTTGGCGGCGGACAGGGGGTACTTTGACGCCGGCGACGGGCGTATCACACCCGCGGCGGACCAGACGGCTCTGGCCGGGTACGCGGCCGTACAGAGCACGGTGCCCCTGGCAGAGGTCACCGTGAACGGGACGGCCACCCGGTACACCGCCTTTGATAAGGCATGGGACGCCGCCGTCAAGGCGGAGGAGGCCACGTTGACGCTGCTGCGGGACGTGACCGTGAAGGATGAACTGGAGATCGTCACCGGCGGCCGCGTGATATTCCGCGGCGGCCAGTACACGCTGACGGCGGAGGAGGGCATATGCCTGGGCGACGTGGCCAACGGGAGCGAGTGGGACAGGACCATGACCGGCAACGCGCTGGTCCTGGAAAGCGGCACGCTCCGGAGCTATATTTCGCTGTACGGCGGCAACCTGACCGTCAACGGCGGGTCCATCGAGGCGGACAAGGGCGGAAGCGCGGTCACGAACCTGTCCGGTACCGTGACGGTCAACGGCGGGTCCATCGTCTCCGGGCAGTTCGCGGCGGTGTCCGTCTATCCCACGGACCCGGACGACCTGCTGACCGTGAACGGCGGCGAGCTGCGGGGCGCTGTCCGGGGCATAGACGCCTGCGGCGAGGTGCGTATTAATGGCGGCACGATCGTGGGCGGAGAGGACGGCATACACGCCAGCGGCTCTGAGGACTGCCTGGCCGTTATCGCCATCGCCGGCGGCCAGATCACCGGGACCGATGGCCGGGGCCTGTGCGTGGCGGAGAACTGCTCCGTCGCCGTCACCGGCGGCACGTTCCAGGGCGGCGACAGCGCCGTGGCGTGCCTGACGGCCGATCACCTGTACGGCAGCCCCATCCAGCAGAAGCTGACCGTGAACGACCTGCTGGCGGCGGGATACGGCTGGTTCGACAGCGCCGGAGCGGCCATCGCGCCGGAGAAGGACCAGCTGACCCTGGCCGGCGCCGTGTCGGTCCGGGCTCTGACCCCGCCGGCCACGGCCACGCCCGCTGTGACGGCAACGGCTGCGCCCACGGCCACGCCCGCCGTGACGGCAACGGCTGCGCCTACGGCCACGCCGGTCGTGACGGCTACGGCCGCGCCTACGGCCACGGCTCCCGCCGCACCCGCCACGGGGGACGGTACGGCGATACTGCCCTGGGCGGGCATGCTCCTGGGCTGCGGCGGACTTTTGACCGTGACGGTCCTGCTGCGTCGGAAAGAGCGCGGAAAATGACGGGAGAGCACGTATTGGAATAAACTTTTGCGCGCTGCGCGTTTGTTTATAGTCTGCTTTTGTACTATAATGATAGGGAGGAAAGTGAAAATGACAACAGCGGAAAAAGTGCGGATGGTCCTGGGCCTCATAGCGGCTATCGGCCTGTGCGGCGTGTGCGGCGCGGTGTACGGCAACGAGGCGCTGCCCATGTGGGCCCGCCTTTTGGCCGACGCCCTGGCGCTGGTGAACGTGATCTGCGTGGTCAGGGGCGCGCAGGAGAAGGTCAAAAAGGGCAAAAAATAAGCGAGAAGATACAGACGCCGCCGACGATCGGGTTGGCCGGCGGCGCACTGTGAAGAGGAAGGAACGAGCTTTATGAAAAAGCTGTTTACGCGCCCGGGAGCGCCGGTTGGCGCTCTGCGGTGACGGGCGGGGGAGCGAAAGATGGACAATAATCAGGCATTGCGGGACGAGACCCTGGAGGGCGTGAGCGGCGGCCTGGGACGTTTCCCTGACCTGGCGGATGACTTTGCCAGGGCCAGCCGGTGCTTCGCCTGTCCCAACAGGGATCTCAAGCTCCACCATGGGATATGCATGGAGGAGTATATGGCGCTGCTGAATGATTTCACAAAAGGCGGTCCGATGCAAACGCGCTGCAGCCGCCGGCAATAACGCTGCGTAAAAAGAAAGACCCCGGCGTGGACCGGGGGCGTGAAGGGGGAACAGGGGTGAAAAGACTGTCCGGACGGCGGTATGTCCTGGGCGTGGCCGCGACGGTCGTCGTGGCGGCGCTGATATTGGCCGTGTTCTCCCTTCTCAGCGTTACGGAAAAGACGGATATAGCCCTGGGCGACACGGAGGACAGGCGCTACGGCTGGCGCTATGAGATACTGACCGGCGAGGCGCGGGCCTATGAGCCGGTGTTTGCGAACCAGTTCACCCTGCAGCTGCCGGAGGATAGTCAGGCCGTGCGCATCACCCGCACCATGACGGAGGAGCTGCCAAGGGCCACGCTTATGTGGATGAGCTACCATGACGGGGTGGAGGTGACCCTGGACGGGGTGCTGCTCTACACGGATTTTCCGGAGCTTAAACGGGACGCGGACGGATTCGTCCATCCCGACGAAGAGCAGTGGGAGCGGGTCTGGCGCCAGCAGGGCGAGACGCCGCGCTCCACGCGCATGACCCTGCCCGCGGACTATCTGGGGCAGGAGCTGGCCGTCACCACCTATTTCCGGGAGGGGTACGGCCAGCTGCCGGAGTATCCCTACCTGGGCACCGAGGACTCGGAAGCGGCGCTGTATGTGGTCATCTCGGTGCGCGACAACGCCGTCATGACCGTTTACGCGCTTTTGGCCCTGTTAATGGCCGGGGTGTTCCTCGTGGACACCTATAACAGCAACGGGGACGGCCGGACGCTGCTGCTGAGCCTTTACTTCCTGCTGCTGTTTTTGCGGGAGGCATACGGCTCCACCGCCGGGTATTACAGTATCCTGTCGTCGCGGCTGGACCTGCGCTTTTTGGAATGGGTGTATATGGCGCCGCTGTATTTCTACCTGGTCCTGCGGCTGAAGGGCCGGTGGAAGTGGGGCCTGTGCGCCCTGGTGGTGGCCTGGACGGTCTATGAGATCGTGCGGGAGCTGATATGGGAGCACGCCTATCCCGATAACACCGCGGTGCTGGTGGGGCCGGAGACCCTGGCGGTGCTGCTGGCGGTGATGGCGGCGCTGGCCGCCGACACGCTGCGCCGGAAGGAACGCACGAAGCAGGAAAAAAAGCGCATGCTGTTCTATGGGCTCGTCGCCGTGGGGACCGCGGTATTTTACATGCTGAACCGGGTCCGGGCCTGGGGCTGGGACTTCATCGGCTATTTCCGGGATGAGCTGTGGCTGAGTCTGCGGGATGGCAACTGCTGGTCCGTGGTGAGCATGCTCACCGCCATCATCTCCTGGATGACCGTGCTCATGGTGATCTCGGAGGCCATTCGCCGGACGCTGGCGACCCACCGGACCATGGACGTGCTGCAGGAGCGTGAGCGGCAGACCATGGCCGGGTACCACCGGCTGCTGGCCTCGGAGGAGGGTACCCGCGCATTGCACCACGAGATGCGCCACCATATGCTGGCCCTGTCCGCCATACTGGCCGACGGGGACGCGGAGCGGGCCCACCGGTACGTGGACGCCGTGGCCGAGGACCTGGAGCGCCTGCCCACCGGGCGGTACTGCCAGAATATCCTGGTGGACATGATCGCCGGGAGCTTTCTGGACCAGGCGGCCGGCGAGGGGATACAGGTGGAGCACCACCTGAACGTGCCCGAGAAAATGAACATCGCCGACGAGGACCTGAGCGTGTTTTTGAGCAACATGCTGCAAAACGCTCTGGAAGCCTGCCGGCGGATAGATATGTCGCAGGAGCGGAAGATCTGGGTGGATATGCACCTGCGTGGGAATTTCCTGTTCGTGCAGTGCGTCAACAGCGCGCCGGACGAGGCCGGCGAGCCTGAGCAGCGGGAGGGCCACGGATACGGTCTGGCGGCTATGCGGGCCGTGGCGGAGAAATACAACAGCGTCCTGCTTTTGGAGAGGATGCAGGGTATGTTTTCCGTTACCAGCGACTTCTGCCTGGAAAAGCTCTGAGCCTCAGCCGAAGGGATGGCGCCGGCGGTCGTAGGCGGTCAGGGCGAACTGCACGTTGGCGTAGTCGGACCGGCCCATGGGCACCATGTCCCCGGTGGTGAGCCGGAGCCCGTCGCGGCCCAGCACGGCGATGTGTTCCAGGTTGACAAGATAGCTGCGGTGTACCCGCGTGAACCGCCCGTCGGGCAGTTCCCGCTCCAGGTCCTGCAGCGAGCCGCGCCAGGAGCTCTCGCTCCCGTCCCGCAGGCGCAGATTGACCACGTGGTTGTAAACCTCGAAATAGAGCGCGTCCGTCACCGGCATGCGCACCGTCCCCTGGGGCGTGGTGAGGGAGAGTATCTGCTGCGCACGCCGCTTCAAAAACCGGTCCAGCACCTCATCCAGCTGCTCGGGCCGCAGGGGTTTGAGCAGATAGTGCAGCGGGTGGGCGTCATAGCCCGCCACGGCGTACTGGGCGCTGCTGGTCACGAACACCAGGTCCAGGTCCCAGTTCCGCTCCCGCAGGAGGCGGCCGAAGCGGATGCCCTTTTCCTCGCCGAATAAGATGTCCTGGAACAAAAGCTCGCACCGCTCGCCCCGCTCCAGCGCGGAAAGCGTCTGGGCCGGGTCGGGTAGTATGTAATATGACAGGCCGCGCCCCGTTCCTGGAACGAACGGGTCAGCTGGGACGAAAGCTGGGCAGCGAAGGCGCTGTCGTCATCGCATATGACGATCTCGTACATGACCGGACCCCCTTTGCTGTGGGAATAGTCATTTCGTATTTATATTTTATTACACTTTTTTCAAAAATCAAAGTATACCGACACAGAAGGAGCAACAAATGGCAGCAACAAAACTGGCCCCCGTGAGTTTGGCGATGTTTTACGGGGCCAACCGGGACTTTGCAAACGCCTTCAGCGTCCGGGTGACGCTGAAGAATCCCATCGAGCCGGAGGCCCTGCGGAGGGCCCTGGACAGGGCCATGGAGCGCTACCCCTACTTTGCCGTGCGTCTGGCGGTGCAGGGCGAGGCGCTGGTGCTGGAGGACAACCCCCTGCCTGTGACCATCGTGAAAGGGCCGGAGCCGGCGAAACTCAATACGGCCGCGTCCAACTATCACCTGGTGGGCGTGAGCTACGAGCGCACCAGCGTCATATTCGGGGCTTTCCACGCCCTGACGGACGGTGCCGGGGCCTTTCACTGGATCAAGACCACGCTCTATTATTACCTGTGCGAGACGGAGGGGCGCCAGCTTGACCCGGCCGGCGTGCGTCTGGCGGGTGAAACCATCCCGGAGGGGGAACTGGAGGACCCGTTCAACATGCCCATACCGGACACGGAGGAGCCTATGCTGCCCCATTGGACCGGCGCGTTTCATATCACGGACCAGACCCCCGTGGGCCGTCAGCGCTGCTGGCATATCCGCATAGGGGAGACGTCCTTCATGAAGTACACCCGCACCCAGGACGGCAGCCCCGCCACGATAACCTCGGCCTTTATGGCCAAGACCCTGCACACGCTCTACCCGGACATGACAGAGCCGGTGGTGTGCGGTATGGCCCACAATATACGGGACGTGATAGGCAAGCCCCTGGCCCACCAGAGCATGGTCAAACTCATCGAGCTTGCCTACCCTCCCAGGCTGAAGGGGTCGGATATCGAGCGGCTGGCCATATGCAGCCGTGGCATGGTGATGCTCCAGAGCCAGCCGGAGACGGTGTGGGACACGGTACGCCGGCAGCTTGCCCTGGAAAAGGCCCTGCAAGGGCTGACGCTTCAGGAGAAGTTCGCCATGCTGCGGCCCGTGGTCACCGGGGCCCGGACGGGCATCGGCAATCTGCCCGCCTCCGCGCCTGTGAGCTTCAAGGTCAGCTACGTGGGCCGGACGGACTGGGGCAGCATGGCCAACATGATCGAGTCCGTGCACTGCTCCGTGACTACGGACGGCAGCGGCATCTGCATCGAGATCAACACCGACAACGGCTATTTCGACTACTGCTTCATGCAGGAGTTCGAGGACGACAAGTATGTGAACACCTTTGTGGACCTGTTGGAGCAGGAGGGCATCTACTGCACGGTCAGCGGACCGTACGACGTACACGTACCCCAAATGCGTCTTCCGGACGAGCCGGAAGCGTGACTGTGGCATAAACTTGCGCGCAAAAATTTTTATCATATTTTATGCAGGAGGAAAAAGACAATGAAGTATGAGATATTAGGCGACACTTTGCCCGTGGTGGTCTGCACCCTGGAAAACGGGGAGAGCATGATAAACGAGGGCGGCTCCATGAGCTGGATGAGCCCCAACATGCACATGGAGACCACCTCCAACGGCGGCGTGGGCAAGGCCCTGGGCCGGATGTTCGCCGGCGAGCGGCTGTTCCAGAACATCTACACCGCCCAGGGCGGCCAGGGCATGATCGCCTTTGCTTCCAGCTTTCCCGGCTCCATCAAGACCTTTGAGATCGAGCCGGGTAAGGAGATCGTGCTGCAAAAGAGCGCGTTTCTGGCGGGCGAGTCCACGGTGCAGCTGAGCGTGCACTTCAACAAGAAGCTGGGCGCGGGCCTGTTCGGCGGCGAGGGCTTCATCATGCAGAAGGTGTCCGGCAGCGGCGTCGTTTTCGCGGAGTTCGACGGCCACGTGGTGCAGTACGACCTGCAGCCCGGCCAGCAGATCGTGGTGGACACCGGCCACCTGGCGGCCATGGACAGCACCTGCGCCATGGATATCCAGACGGTGAAGGGCGCGAAAAACGTGCTGTTCGGCGGCGAGGGCCTGTTTTTGACCAACATCACCGGCCCGGGCCGGGTGTGGCTGCAGACCATGCCGCTGTCCAACGTTGCCGGCGTGCTGCGCCGCTATCTGCCCGCCAACGGCTGACCGGTAGCAATCATAAAAGTAAAACAGGGGAGAGAAGTTCAACTTCTCTCCCCATTGCTTATATACAGGTCAGATGGTGAATATGAGGCGGTTCACGCCATCGGCGCAGTCGTGGGTATAGCCCTGGATGGCGGCCTTTACCAGCTTGACGGACAGCTCGTCCCCCTCCTGCATGGGGTCGAAATCGGCGCCGCTCCATGTAAAGCGCATTTCCAGCCGGTCCTCTTTTTCTGCGTACTCCACCGACACGTCCACCGGGAACGAGGCCCCCAGGCTGGGCACGATGTTCTGGGCCAGTATCTCCTCGTACACGCTCTGCATGCCCAGGACCCGTTTGCGGCCCAGCAGATTCCGCTCGCCGAACTGGCGGATGCTCTCGGACTGGCCGATGAAGTCGTAGTCCGGGGACTGCGCGGTGAGGGACAGGGTCTTGAGCCGCCGGACGAACACCCGGGTCCGGTCCTGTTTCGGGTGGTCGAATATCTCCTCCGGGGAGCCTTCCTCGAATATCACGCCCTGGTCCATGTAGAACACGCGGGTGGACACGTCGTGGGCAAACTGCATCTCGTGGGTGACGATGAGCATGGTGAGCCCTTCCACCGCCAGCTGCTTCATCACGCTCAGCACCTCGCCCACCATGGTGGGGTCCAGGGCGCTGGTGGGCTCGTCAAAGAGCACCACCTCCGGCTCCATCGCCAGGGTGCGGGCGATGGCCACCCGCTGGCGCTGGCCGCCGGACAGCTCGTCGGGGTAGCGGTCGGCCTTCTCCGCCATGCCCACCAGGCGCAGCAGGCGCATGGCGTTGTTCACCGCGTCCTGCTCCGACAGGCCCTTGAGCTGCATGGGGCCGAGGATGATGTTCTCCATCACCGTCAGGTGGCCGAACAGGTTGAAGGACTGGAACACCATGCCCATCTTCCGGCGGACCGCGCTGAGCTGGGCGGGCTTGGCTGTGGTCATCTCCTGGCCGAAGGCGATAATGCTGCCGTCGGTGGGCGTTTCCAGCCGGTTCAGGCAGCGCAGGAGCGTGCTCTTGCCGGTGCCGGAGGGGCCGATGATGGTGACCACCTCGCCCTTATGGATATCGGCGTTCACGTCCTGCAGCGGTGTGGCGTTGGGATAGACCTTTTTCAGGTGAGAGACAGTGATGACCGGCTCGTCCGCGCTCTGGCCCGCGATACGGGCCGTGGCTGTGGCCGCGTCGCCGGTGGCGGTATAGGTCTTCCGGGGCCGGCGCTTGGGGTCCAGCCGCTTTTCCAGCAGGCTCAGTACCGAGGTCAGCAGCCACGCCAGCAGGAAATAGATCACCGCCGTGGCGATCAGCGGGAAGAACGCCTCAAAGGTCCGGCTGCGGATAAGGTCCGTCACCTTCGTCAGGTCCTGCACCGCGATATAGCCCACCACGGATGTCAGCTTCACCATGGAGATGAACTCGCCCCGGTAGACGGGCAGGATGTGTCTGGCCGCCTGGGGGGCGACGATCTTTGTGAAGGTCTTCACCCGGTCGAAGCCGATGGCCTGGGCGGCCTCCCACTGGCCTTTGTCCACGGCGTCGATGCCCATGCGCATCATCTCGGACACGTAGGCCGCGAAGTTGATGGAGAACGCCACCACGGACACCGCCACGCCGCTGATGTTTACGCCGGAAAACACGATGTAGAACAGCACCATCAGCAGCACCAGCAGCGGCACGCCCTGGATCACGCGTATCAGGCCCGCCACCAGGGCGGAGGGGAGCTTATAGCGGCTCCGGCGCAGCATGCAAAGGCCAAAGCCCAGTATGGTCCCGAACAGGGCGGCAAGCAGGGATATGACGGTGGTGACGCCCAGACCGGACAGTATCATCTCCCACCGGTTTTCCCGGATGAAGGTCTTTTCAAAGCTGTCGGACAGGCGGCCTAAAAAGCTGCCGCCGGCCGTCTGGCCGCCGTCCGCCACCACGACCACCACGCCGCCCTCATAGCTGGGGTCGGTGAAGTTCATCAGCTCCATGCGCTCTTCGGTGACGCTGACGCCGCCGGCGCCCAGATCGTATTTACCGGTCTCCAGACCGGCCAGCAGGGACGAGAAATCCACGATCTGGATATGCAGACCGTAACCGTATTCCCGGCAAAAGCGGGTCACGATGTCCACGTCATAGCCCACCAGACGGTTGTCCTTCATATAGGACAAGGGCTCCACGCCCGGTACGCCGGCGTATTCTATCGTGCCATTAGTGGCGGGCAGGTCCGACGGGTCCTCCACCGTCTGCAGGGACTCGTCCGCGCCGAACCAGATGTCCTCCAGCTCGTCCATGGTCCCGTCGGCGCGTATCTGGGCCAGATATTCGTTCAGCTCGCCCTGCAGCTGCCGGCCCCGGTCCGTCTTGGGCGTGGCGATGGCGTAGCTGTCCTGCCGCAGCATCTCGGGCAGATAAGTAACGCCGGCGATCTGCTGGCATAGCACCCGGGCCACGGGCTCGTCGATCAAAAAGCCGTCCAGCTTGTTCTGCCGGATCGCCTCGGCCATATCGGAGTAGCTGTTGTAGTACTGTTTTTGCGGGTCCTGAAAGTTGCTGTCCACGATGGCGTCAAAGGAGGCGCCTGTGGCGACGCCGATACGCTTGCCGTCCAGCTGGGAAAGCTCTGTGATGGCCTGGGCGGAGGCGCTGGACCCGCCTGGTGCGCGGACAAGAAGGGCCGTCTCAGACGTATAGATAGCCGTGGAGAAGTCGATGACCTCCTTGCGCTCCGGGGTGATGTTCAGGTTCGACATGATGCAGTCTATGGTCCCGGCCTGGGCCGCGGCCACGACGCCGTCAAAGTCGTAGATGCGAAATTCCACATCCATACCCAGCCAGGCCGCCAGCCGAGTAGCCATCTCGATGTCGAAGCCCCAGACCTGGTTGTCCTTAAAGTAGCTGAAGGGCTGCACCATCCCCGTGGTGCCCACGGTCAGGGTGTCCGACGGGTCCTCCGGCATGGGAATGTGGGGCATGGTCTCGTCCGCCTGGTCTATCCAGCGGCTCTTCATGTCGTCCAGGGTCCCGTCTTCCTCCAGGCCCGCCAAAAACTCGTTGGTCTTGTCCTTGAGATCGGGGATATCCGACTGGCGGGATATGCCGATGGCGATGTCCGTCACGTCCCCCAGGGTCTCGTCCAGGACCGTGAGCCCCTCCAGGCCGTTGGCCAGGGCGAAGTTGAGCATGGTGTGATCGAAGGCAAAGGCGTCCAGCTTTCCCTGCTGCACGGCCAGATACCCGGTCACACTGTCGGTATAGCGGTTGATGGTCACGTTGTGGAAATTCTTCTCCGTGGCCACGTCGCCTGAAGAGCCCTGGGCCACGCCGATAATGCGCCCCGGCTGGTCCAGCTGTTCCAGGGATGTGATGGCCTCGTCCTTGTTCCCGCAGCCGGCCAGCAGGCACGTCATCAGCAGCGCCGCCAGTGCCAGCGCCCATTTGGAATATCCTCTCATGAGGCACCTCTCTTTTTAAAAATCAGGCCTTAATTAGTAAAATTGTACCAAATATATTATACTACCGATCGCCCCATTGTGCAATACAGCAGAGCACATAAAATCAAATCGCCGCCCGGAGGGCGGCGATTTGGCGATCATTTCGCGGTTTTTATTTATCTTGCGAGTTTGTATACTGCGTACTGGTTCAGGCTTACACCGTTTGCTTTTGCGGCTTCGACCAGATCCCGGTGCAGCTCTTTTGGTATCCGCAGCATCAGCTTTCCGCTGTACTCTCTCTGTGCTTTGTACTCATCCAGCGTGATCGATTCGGCGGGGTCTTCTGCGTCAGCTTCGGCAAATGCGGCCAGGTCCTCCGCCGTGGGGGGTTCGGACGGTCTTGCATTGATCTCCGCAATGCGCCGCTCGATCTCGTCCGGTATTGATTCGCGTTTCATGCTATCACCTCTTAATACTTGATATTCGTGCGGGTGTTGATCTCCACGACCGTTATTATTATTTCTCCCTTATCCCACGTAAACAATATGCGATAATGGGCGATCTTGAAACGGTAGCGGTTCTTTGTCCCAGCCAGACGAACGATATCGCCCTCCCACCTGGAAAGCTGGTCCAGCGCCTTGTAAAGCTTATCGCGGGTGTTGGCATCTACGCTGTCCAGGTATTTTTGCGCCCGTTTCGTTAGCTTTATCTCCATGGCTTTATCTCCTTAGCTTGCTTTTATGATAGCGCATATAATAGCAAATGTCAATAGCTTTTCGCAATCGCCTTCAAAAGTCCAATGCGGGCTCCCAAAGGGCACGCTTGCGTCATCATCGGTGCGAGGCCCGCACCGTCGGGCCGAAGCCAAACGAAAAGGACACGCTTTCGCGTGTCCTTTTCGTTTGGTGACCTAGCGGGGACTCGAACCCCGGACCCACTGCTTAAAAGGCAGTTGCTCTACCGCCTGAGCTACTAAGTCGTAGTGGCAGGGACGGCGGGATTCGAACCCACGATATCAGAGTCAAAGTCTGGTGTGTTACCCTTACACTACATCCCTATGGATGCCGCCATCCGTGCTGTGAAACTGGAATAGGCCGACCGGCTGGACCGGGCAGCCTATTGAAGCAATGGGGTGGGAGATGGGACTCGAACCCACGACACCCGGAACCACAATCCGGTGCTCTAACCAACTGAGCTACACCCACCATACTATGCGGGAAAATGCGGGAAAACTGGCACGCCAGAAGGGACTCGAACCCCTGGCCTACTGCTTAGAAGGCAGTTGCTCTATCCACCTGAGCTACTGGCG
>CANQKA010000020.1 GCA_947624395.1 uncultured Oscillospiraceae bacterium | reverse complement strand
GGAGTACACCAATCCCTTTCACACGAAAGTTTCCTATATATTAACAAATTCTTGCCGGATTCGCAATTGTTTTAATGGCTCGTCCGAATGTTTTGGAGATTTGCACAGTTCGGCCGGTCCGGGTCATCAAAAATTATCTCAGTTCCACAACTGTTACGCCAGTCTCTCCCTCGCCGTACCGGCCCAGGCGATAGCTCTTCACCTGGCGGCTGCGCTTCAATATCTGCTGCACGGCGCTGCGCAGAGCACCTGTCCCCTTGCCGTGGATGATGGTCACCGTCTGTAGCCGAGCGGCGGACGCCGCGTCCAGATACCGCTCCACGGCAAGCTCCGCCTCGTCGGCCATCATGCCCCGGATATCCAGCTCCCGGCTGACGGACGCCGTGCGCAGAGCCGCGCCGGCGGACGCCGATACGGAGGGTTTTGCCTTGCCGGACTTTTCCAGCAGGGCCACCTCCTCCTGGGGCATGGTGATCTTCATGATGCCGGCTTGGAGCGTGAGGGTACCGTTGTCGTTGACCTTGAGCACTTCCGCATTCCGGCCAGTAGAGAGCATCTGCACCGTATCCCCCGCCCGGATGGGGCGGCTTGGGGTGGGACGCTCCCGGGCCGGGGCCACGTCCTCCCGGCTGCGCACGGCGTCCTCCGCCAGATTGAGCTTCCGGCGCAATTCAGCGCGGGCCTCGTTCACCCGCTGGTGGTCGGCCTCTTCCAGGCTCATAGCCCGCTCCCGGTCGATCTGGCGGTATGCCTCGTCGGCGGCAGCGCGGGCCTCTTTGATGATGCGCTCCGCGTCCCGGCGGGCCTTCTGCTCCGCCTTTTCCAGGCGGACCTCCAGCTCCCGGCGCATGCGCTCCGCCCTTGCGGCGTCCTCCTGGGCGGCGCGGCTGGCACGAGCCCGGGCCTCCGTCTCCTTTTCCATTTCCAGGCGCTGGGCTTCCAGCCGTTCGATGGTCTTTTCAAAGTCCGAGCTGCCCGCGTCGATACGCCGGCCGGCGTCCTCGATAATGCTCTCGGGAAGGCCCAGACGGCGGCTGATGGCAAAGGCGTTGGACTTGCCGGGGATACCCACCAAAAGCCGGTAGGTGGGCCGGAGGGTCTGCACGTCGAACTCGCAGGAGGCGTTGACCACGCCCGCCGTGTTGGTGGCGTAGACCTTCAGCTCCGCGTAATGGGTGGTGGCGGCCAGAAGCGCCCCCGCCTTGCGGGCGTATTCCAATATGGAGATGGCCAGCGCCGCGCCTTCTGTCGGGTCCGTGCCCGCGCCCACCTCGTCCAGCAGGACCAGACTGCCGGGGCCGCATTCCTGCAAGATGGCCACGATGTTCACCATGTGGCTGGAGAAGGTGGACAGGGACTGCTCGATGGACTGCTCGTCACCGATGTCGGCCAGAATGTTCTCCACCACCGGCACGGCGCTGCCGTCCCCGGCGGGGATATGCAGACCGCACCCGGCCATGGCGCACATGAGGCCCAAAGTTTTCAACGTCACCGTCTTGCCGCCGGTGTTGGGGCCGGTTATGACGATGGCGTCAAACTCCCCGCCCAGGCGCACGTCGATGGGCACCGCCGTGTCCTTGGGCAGCAGGGGATGCCGGGCCTTTTTCAGGATGAGCTCTTTCTCGGTCAAAATGGGCTCGCCGCAGTTGAGGGAATAGCTCAGCTCTGCCTTGGCAAAGATCAGGTCCAATTCCGTAAGTACGGTGTAGTTCAGATCGATGCCGCTGCGGGCGGCGGCGCACTCGGCGCTCAGCTCCATCAAAATGCGCTCGATCTCCGTCTTTTCCTTGGCGCCCAGCTCCCGCAGTTCGTTGTTGGCCTTTACCACGCCCATGGGCTCCACGAAAAGCGTAGCGCCGCTGCCGGACACGTCGTGGACCAGCCCCGGCAATTCCCCCCGCTTTTCCGCCCGCACGGGCACCACGAACCGGCCGCCCCGCTGGGTGATGATGGGCTCCTGGAGCACCTTGGCGTAGCTGGGGGCGGTGAGTATTTTTTGCAGGGCGTCGCGGGCCCGCGCCGACGCCGCCCGCATTTTCCGGCGGATGTCGGCCAGCTCCGGGCTGGCTCCGTCGGCGATCTCCTCCTCGCCGGTGACGGCGGAGGTTATCTTTTCCTCCAAAAACCGGTTGGGGCTAATGGCCGTGAAAAGCCGCTTCAAATTCCCGCACTCGCCCCGGCCAGAGGCGTAGGACGACACGGCCCTGGCGCAAAAGAGCACCCCGGCGATGTCCAGAAGTTCCCGGGTGTTGAGCATGCCGCCCCTATCCGCACGGGCCAGCGCCGGCCGCACGTCTTTAAGGCCGGAGAAGGACGGACTGCCCTTCGTCTCCATCATGGTCTTGGCGCTGGTGGTCTCTGTCTGCCGTTCCCGGACCCGGCCCAGCTCCACAGCGGGCCGCAGAGCGCGGGCCAGGGCCTTGGCCCCGTCGGACGTGGCCTTTTCCGCCAGCAGGTCCAGCACCGCGGGCAATTCGATGGTCTGTAATGATTTTTCGTAAAGGCTCATTTCACACTCTTCCAGTAATCGAGAGAATAAAAGCTCTTTTCCAGCTGATAGCGGGCGAAGAGCTCCGTGGCCCGGCCCAGCCGTTCCAGCGAATCGTCCGGTATGGCGAAGGAAAACTCCTTTTTGGCCGGGGCAGAAACGATGTGGCGCATAGCGGATAAAGCCTCCCCGTCCAGGGCCACGGACGCGCCCAAAGCCCCCGGCGCGCACCCGGCGCAGTGGACCATGCCGGAACCGGGGGAGAACATGGGTCCGTCCGGCTCAGTCCTGCCGCACACGCCGCAGGCGGCCACCTCCGGCTGAAACCCCTCCAAACACATGAGCCGCAGCTCAAATACCGCCTTCACGTGCTCCGGGCCGTAGACCCCCCGGCTCAGGGCGTACAGGGCGTTCAGCGCCAGCTGCAGCGCCGGGCCCGCCGGCTGTTCCTCCGGGCAAACCGTGTCCAAGAGCTCGGCAAAATAGGCCCCCAGGGCAAGCTGGGCGATGTCCTCCCGCAGACCAAGAAACTGCTCGATGGTGCTGCCCTCGTCGGCCGTCCACCTGCCCCGGTTGCCGAAAAGGGTGAACTCGCCGTAGCACAGCTCCTGACTGGCCGCCGACATACGGCTGCCCTTGCGCAGCGCGCCGCGGGCCTTCACCGTGAGCTTGCCCTGGTCCGTCGTCAAAAGCGTCAGTATCCGGTCGGCCTCTTTATAGCGCGTCTGGCGCAGCACCAGGCCCTTTGTCGTCACATACATGATATGTACCGCTCCGGCTCACTGCGACCCGCTGTGCCGGTACATGAGCCAGCACAGGGGATCGCCCGTATCCTCAAACAACTCCCACAAAAGGTCATGTCTCATTCGGAATCACCCCACGGCCTTAGTGTGCCACGGAGCACCCCGTTTCATCACTGGTCGGTGAATCCAAAATTTCGCAGCAGCGCGTCCGAGTCCCGCCAGTTCTCCTTCACCTTGACCCAAGTCTGCAGGAATACTTTCGTGCCCATGAAATCCTCGATGTCCCGGCGGGCTTCGGCGCCGATCTTCTTGAGCATGGCGCCTTTTTTGCCGATAATGATGCCCTTGTGGCTCTGCTTTTCGCAGTATATCGTCACGTCCAGGTCGATGATATCGCTGCCATCGTCCCGCTCGGCGAATTTCGTCACCACCACGGCGGTGCCGTGGGGTATCTCCTGGTCCAGGTTCAAAAGCAGCTTTTCCCGCACGATCTCGGCGCATATCTGCTTTTCCGGCTGGTCCGATATCACGTCGTCCGGGAAGAGCGCCGGACCTGGCTGGGCGAATTTGCCAAGCTCGTCCAACAGCTCCTCCACCCCGTCGCCGGTCTGGGCACTGATGGGCACGATGGCGGCGAAATCATATTCCGCGCCGTAGGCCGCCAGCACGGGCAGCAGCGCCGTCTTGTCATCCAGCGTATCCGATTTGTTCACGGCCAGCACCGCCGGCACGCCGGTCTCTCTGATGCGGGCGATGAGCTTTTTTTCGATGTCCCCCACCGCTGCCACCGGCTCGGCCATCAGCACCACCGCGTCCACGTCCGCCACGCTCTGGCGGACCACGTCGTCCATGTAATTACCCAGCTTTGTCCGGGCCCGGTGAAACCCCGGCGTGTCCGCAAAGACGAACTGGGTGTCCCCCCGGCTTCTCACGGCCAGGATACGGGTGCGGGTGGTCTGGGGCTTGGGGGACACGATGGCGATCTTCTCTCCCACCAGGGCGTTGGTCAGCGTGGATTTGCCCACGTTTGGCCGGCCGCATATGGTCACCATAGCAGTTTTATTGATCATATTTCCTCCGTTTTTGTATCCGGTTCCAGCTCGGCCATAATGGCCTTTTCCCGTGCGCGCATCTGGCGCTTCATAGGCCCCTCGTCCACGTGGTCGTAGCCCAGCAAATGCAGCACGCTGTGCACGGTCAGGTAGCTGATCTCATGGTCCGCTCCGTGGCCGAACGCGGCCCCCTGCTTTTCCGCCTGGGACAAATTCAGCACCATATCCCCCAGCAGATACCGGCCCGTGGCCGGGTCCTCGTCCCCCATAGGGAAGCTCAACACGTCCGTGGGCTTGTCCACGTCCCGAAATTGCCGGTTGATGGCGTGGATGCCCTCGTCGTCGGTCAGCAGCACGGACAGCTCGCAGGGACCGGCCATGTCCTCCGCCTTTAAAACCGCCAGGGCGGCGGTTTTGATACGCTTGCGCAGCTCCGGGGTGCTTTTCACGCCGTTTTCACAGCGCAGGGACAAATGCAGCTTTTCCATCAGCGGCGGCCTCCGTTGTTTTTGTATTTGGGCTTGTACGTCTTCACAGGCTGTTCGTCCCTGGCGTGCTTTTCGTACGCCTCAATGATGCGCTGCACGATCACGTGCCGCACCACGTCCGCGCCGGTCAAGCGGCATATGGCGATGTCCTCCACGCCGTCCAGCACCCGCATGGCCTCCTTCAGGCCCGACACCTTATCCGCCGGCAGGTCGATCTGGGTCACGTCGCCGGTTATCACCGCCGTGGAGCCAAAGCCCAGGCGGGTCAGGAACATCTTCATCTGCTCCCGGCTGGTGTTCTGCGCCTCGTCCAGGATGATGAAGCTGTCGTCCAACGTCCGGCCCCGCATGTAGGCCAGGGGCGCCACTTCGATGTCGCCCCGCTCCAGGTACTTATTATACGTCTCCGCCCCCAGCATGTCGAACAGCGCGTCGTACAATGGCCGCAGGTAGGGGTCCACCTTGCTCTGCAGATCACCGGGCAGAAAACCCAGCCGCTCCCCGGCCTCCACCGCCGGGCGGGTCAGCACGATCCGGTTGACCCGCTTTTCCCGGAACGCCGCCACCGCGCACGCCACGGCCAGATACGTCTTGCCCGTGCCGGCCGGGCCGATGCCCAGGGTGACGGTATTATTCTTGATGGCGTCCACATAGGTCTTCTGGCCGATAGTCTTGGGCTTGACCGGCCGGCCCTTGGCGGTGATGCATATCACGCCCCGGGCCACGTCCCCGATCTTGTCCTCCTGACCGGCCAGGACCATCTTGATGATATAGCGCACGTTCTGCGCGTCGATGGCCTCGCCGCGGGCCGCCAGGGACAACAGCCCGTCGATGGCTTTCTCGGCGCGCATGACGTTCTCCGCGTCCCCGGCGATCTTCAGATTCTCGTCCCGGTTGGTGATGGAAACGCCCAGTTCCGTCTCGATAATGCGCAGATTCTGGTCGAAGGAGCCGAACACGCTTATCACGTTCTCCATCCGGTCGATCTGCATGATCTTTTCTGTCATGTATCTCTATTCCTCTGTCTTAGGTATTTTTGCCTGTATCTCCGCCAGGTCCGCCTCGGTGAGAGGTTCCTCCCGGCCGATCTGCTCCCGGCACTCCGCCCGGAGGGTCACGGTCAGCGCGCCGTCATTTTCCGACGCGGAAAACACGCTGGACACGACCTCGCCATCCTGGCCCATGAGCGCTTCCAGGCGCTCCATGAGCTGGTATTCCAGCGCCTCCCGGCCATCGGACGGCTCTGGCTTCGTCTCATAGGCGGTGTACACCGTCTTTTCCAGCGTCACCGGCAGGGTGAACAGCCCCTCGCTGCGGGGGGTATATTCCACTATGATTTTATCACATCCTGCGGGACAAATACTACTGCCTTTGTAAAAATTTATCCGCTTTTTTCCCAAAATCAGAGCCCAACGGGTGTGCTTTTCCCCGCTGGGCGTCTTGACGGCGGTCTCCACGGGGCATTTGGCCGTCAGCTCGTACCAGGTCCGGGCCGTGACCGTGCCAATGGCCCTGCCCGGACCGATCACACCGTCCCGGCCGGTCATATATCCGCCGATGAGGGTCTGGCCCGGCAGCACGGCCATATACTCGTCCGTCTCCGCCGTGCCGTGCAGTGCCTGCACATTCTCCACCAGTCCCGCCCTGGCCGCCACGATCTTTATGGGCGTGTACCGGTCAACTACCGGCAGGTGCTCCCACCGCTCCCGGACGATGACCTGGGCGTGACTGCCCCGCATGGTGACGGTCATCCACCGAAGCTTTGGCACCCGCAGAAGGACGCTGTTTCGTATCTGGTCCTGGGAAAAGCCGGGCCAGTACGCCCCAATGTCCACGCCGCAGACTTGCAGCGCCTGACGAATGACGCCCTCCGGGACCGTCTCGTTGCCGGATATCTCGATGTCCCAGACAAAGGCGCTGCCCACGTACAAAAGCGCCGCGACAAGGCCGATACAGGCCAAAAGCATATACCGGTGCCGGACCTTGTGAAAGGCCGCGGGCAGGCCGTGGCGGGCCAGGATAATGCCCTCGCAGCCGTTGGCCGCCGCCAGCGGCCGGATAAGCCTGGCCGCGCTCTGGGGCACCTGGACCGTGAGCTTATAGTCTCTGGGCGGCGTGGCCCCCCAGAAGGTGATGCCCCGCTCCGCCAGGGCCCGCAGCATTCTCTCCGGCTCCGCGCCGGTTATCTCCGCCGTGACCCAGCCTGTGATGTGCCGCGCCCAGTTCATTCCAGCTCCACCGCCCACAGCCGGCCCGACACCACCAGCGCGTGCCGGTCCATGGTCACCAGCCCCAGGCCCTCGCCCTTTATCAGAATGCGGCAGTTGGGCCCAGCCGCCGCGATACGGTCCCCGGCGTACTCCAAAAGCCCCCGGTGGCCCTCCACCAGCACCCGCGTACCCCCGGAGATCACGATCCGGGGCGCGTTGGACGCCGATTCCTCCGGCAGGTCCAGCCGGGTCATCATCCTCTGTGTCAGAGACAATTTGTCCGTCACGCTTCATCACCCGGGAGATTTTATGCGGACCCGGTTCAAAAAAGGACAGCGCCCACATATGCTTTGAGCATGAAAAAACATCTTCCCGTATTGGCCGTGCTGGCCCTTTTCACCCTGCTGGTGCTCTTCTCCGGCCCCGCGGCCCAGGGCGCCCGGGAGGGCCTCGCCGTGTGCGCGGCCACGCTGGCGCCGTCGCTGCTGCCCTTTTTCGCGCTGGCCAATCTACTGTCCGCGCTGGGACTGCCCGACCTGCTGGGCGGGCTGTTCGGCGGGGCGATGCAGCGGCTTTTCCACGTTTCCCCCGACGGGGCGCAGGCGTTCTTTCTGGGCCTGTCCGGCGGCTACCCATTGGGCGCGTCGGTGGCGGCGGACCTGTACCGTTCCGGACGGGTGGATAAGCCCACGGCGGAGCGGCTGGCTGCCTTCTGCAACAACTCCGGCCCCGCCTTCATCATCGGCGCGGCCGGGGGCGTGTTCCAAAGCGTCCGAGCGGGACTTCTGCTGTACGCCACCCACGCGCTGGCAGCCGTCACCGTGGGCGTGCTCTTCCGGGATCGGAAATGCAAAACGGCCCCGGCCAGCGCCGGTCCGAGCAAAGCCGTCCCGCCCTTCGGTCAGACGTTGACCAGCGCCGTGGCGAAGGCCATCAGCTCCACGGTCACCGTATGCGGCTATGTGGTCCTGTTCGGGGCGCTGCTGGGGATATTGGAGCCGTACATGACCCTGCCTCCCCTGGCAAACGCGCTGGTGTGCGGCTTTCTGGAGCTGGGCAGCGGCGTGGCCGCGATGGCGGGTCAGGCCCCGGGGCCGGCGTCCCTGGCGGTCACGGCGCTCATCATCGGCTGGGGCGGCGTTTCCGTCCACTGCCAGACCATGGGCGTGCTGGCCGACACGGACATAAGCTGCGCCCGGCACCTTGCGGGCCGGGCGCTGTGCGGTCTATTCGCCGCTATCTATACGTTTTTGGGCGCGCTGTTCTTATTCTGACGCCTCATAGGGGTATCCGATGGAGACGCCCTCCGTCTCGAAATACTCCTGCCCCATCAGCTTTTTCAGGTCCGCCACGCCGTTCACCACCGCGTCATAGGTCTCCTGGGGGATGTCGTCGGCGTCGTAATAGTCCATGACCTGCTGGGCGTCCAGGAGCCGGTAACGTCCCCCGGCCTCGCCGCCGGCGGCGTTGCTCATGAACAGCGGGCAGGCCTTCACGCCGCTTATCCACACCTCGCCGTCGTCCGTGTCCCGGCTGACCTCGATCTGGGCCACGGCGGAGATATTGGTGTAGTTATCCGTGAAGCAGCTCATCAGGTTGGACAGGCTGTAGCACACCACGCAGTTGGCGTTGCCGTCGGGCCGGGCCACGGTGCGCACTTCGATGGGCTGGGGCGATTTCACGCCGCCGCCGATCAGGATGTCCACGCCGCTTTTCAGCAGGTGGTCCGCCACTTCGGTCTGGTTGCTCCGGGGTTCGGTATAGTACTGGGTGTTGTTCCACCAGTAGGCAAAGCACACCACGATGTCTGCACCAGCCTCCCGCATGGCGGCGATGTCGGCGTCGATCTTCGTATAGTCCACGTCCTCCATGCCCGTCATATAGTCCGTGGTCAGCAGGTCCAGGCACCAGCTGTTGTCCGCGATGGACACAGGCTGGCTGTCGCCGGTGCTGGTGGCGGTGCTGTAGGCGTAGCTCAAAAAGCCCACCTTGACGCCCTGCACGTCGGCCATGAGCAGGGAGCGGTTG
This sequence comes from uncultured Oscillospiraceae bacterium, assembly GCA_947624395.1. Classification (GTDB taxonomy): domain Bacteria; phylum Bacillota; class Clostridia; order Oscillospirales; family Oscillospiraceae; genus CAJOIG01. The sequence continues at coordinate 18,560 of CANQKA010000020.1, read as the reverse complement.
GGACTGTCATAAGCGCCCAGCACGCCCAGCTTCGCCCCGCGCAGCAGATTCACCGTCTCCACCAGGCCGTCCAGCCCCCGGTCCAGAATGTGGTCCGAGGCGGCGTTTACCAGGTCGAAGCCCGCGCCTCTCAGCGCGTCCGCCACGGCCCCCGGCATGGTGTAGGCGTCATAGCCGCCGTTATTGGTCAGGGAGCTCACCAGCGTACAGGCGGCCAGGTCCGCTTCCTCCACCGAGGCGCGCACGCCCTCCAGCTCGTCCGTGAAGTCGTATGTGTCTATCCCGTCGTCGCCGGTCCGCAGGGCGTCCGTGGTCAGGCCCGCCTGCCCTACCAGATCGCCGGCAAAGGCAAGCTGGATCGTCTCCGCGTCCCGGAAGGGCACCGGCGTGGCCATGGGCTCGCCGGTGGGCTCGGGCGTGGACGTGGCCGACGCCTGGGCCAGGGCCGCCGCGATGTCCTGCTGCTGCTGCTTGTTGGCCCGGAAGTTGAAGAAGATCAAAAATCCCAGCCCCACCGCCAGAAATACCAGCAGCACATACATAAAACCAGTGGAAAAACCGTTCTTTTTCACACGCGCACCTCTTTTTTGCTTACAACTTTATGCCAGACTTTTTAAAGAATGTGAAAACGTTCGTGTTACGCAAGGGGGAGCTCGAGGGGGACGGGAGTCCCGCCTCGAATGGGATCTGACGCCCCGCGCTTGCGCGGCGAGCGGAGCGAGGACTTTTGTACCGCAAGCGGTACAAAAGTACCGGCGTCATTAAGACGAGAACCGTCTTAACATGGCACAGACTTCCGCCCGTGTGGCCGACGCGCCGGGACGGACCGAGCCGTCCGTATAGCCCTTGATGAGCCCCGCGTTCACCGCCCAGGCCATAGAGCTCAAAGCGTAGCTGTGGACGGACCCGGCGTCGGTGAACGCGCTCAGGTCCCCCGACACGGCGGGCGAGCCCTTGAACCGGTACAGCATGGTCACCAGGTCTTCCCTGGTAATATTGCCCTCCGGGGAGAAGGTCGTCTTACCGGTGCCGCTGACCACTCCCGTGGCGTAGGCCCAGTTGACGGCGTCCTTATAGTAATCCTGCCGCAGGTCGGTGAAGCCCGCGCTGGCCGTCACCTTCGGCTCGCCCTGGAGCCGGTAGATCATGGTGATCACCTGGCCTCGGGTGGCCGTGTCCTGGGGCGAGAATTTGCTGTTGCCCGTGCCCCCGGCCACACCCTGGGCGCTGGCCCACTGCACGTCGGCGTAAAACCAGTCGGTGCTTTTCACGTCGGCATAGGCCGCCGGCTTGGCCGTCGCCGCGGGTTTGGGCGTCGGCGTCGCGGCAGGTTTTGGCGTCGGCGTCGCGGTGGGCTTTGGCGTCGGCGTGGCGCTGGTCGCCCATCCGCCCGCCGCGGGGGGATCATCGGAGCCATAAGGGTCGAACCAGATATCCAGGTCCACCGTGGTGGGGATGCCGCTCACGGCGCCAAGGCCGAACTGCCAGTATTCATAAGCGCCGGAATAGGTGGTCTGCTCCGTCCAATGGGCCAGCCATATGCGCCCAAGCTGATCGGCGTACAGATCGTCGCCCAGCATGGACAGATTCGTATACACCATGCTCTGGTACCCGGCCGCGTTTACCTCCTGGCAGAAGGCATTGCAGATGTCTGTCTTTGTCTGCCGGTCCAGCTCCTCCAGCTTCAGCCGCCGGGACTCCACGGAGGGGACCTCCTCATAGTCGAACACCAGCGGCAAGTCGATGCGGTAATTTCTCGCGATGGCGACCAGATATTGGGCTTCCTCCCGCGCTTCCTCCGTGGTGGTCGCCTGGGAGAAGAAATAAAGCCCCACCTGGATACCGGCGGCCTGGGCCTTTTTGATGTTCTGGTCGTAAAACGCGTCCTTGGCCAGCGCGCCCTCCCGGGTGCCCCGATAGCCCGCCCGGACAAAGACGAACTCGATGCCGTCCGCGGCGGCCTTCGTCCAGTCTATGTTATAGGACGCCTTGTTCGTCACCTGGTACTCGGACACGTCCACGCCCTTGCGCAAAGCCTCGTTGCCCCGCAGCGCACGGGGCTTCGCGTCGGCGAACGCGGCCGGGATGGACGCGATGGTGGCGGGAGCGCCGCCGCCGTATTTCCAGAAAAGCGGGTCATCTGAGACAAGCTCCTCTTCCTCCGGTTCCTCCGCCGGCGGCTCGGTGGCCTCCGGCTCCGGCGACACGGGCGTCGCCGTCTCAACAGGGACTTCCGGTACGATGGGCGCTTCCGTCTCCGCCGGGACCTCCGGCGCCACGGGCACTTCCGGCACAAGGGGCTCATCCGGCTCGACCGGCGCTTCCGGTTCAACGGGAGTTTCCGGTTCAACGGGGACCTCAGGTTCCACCGGCGCTTCCGGTTCAATCGCCTCCACCGGTTCCGGCGCCTCGACGGCGAACGCGTCCACGCCCACCACGCCGGCCAGCAGCGCCGCCAGCGCCAGGACCGCCATAGCCTTATGGAACTTTCCAGAGTAAACGCTCATTTTGTAACCTCGGAGTAATGTTAGTAACAAAAATTACATGTATTGTAACACTTTTTTCCCCACAACACAACCCCTTTTTCTCGAAAAAAACCGTTTTTCTCCCCACAGAGAGAAAAAACGGCGCAAAATCTGCCTCGGTTGTGTTACAATGGACCCATGGAAACGGAACTGCGAAAAAACGATATCCTGACCGGCCAGATCACGGGCTTCACCTCCCAGGGGTTCGGCGTGTGCCGTCTGGGCGGTCGGGCGGTGTTCGTGCCAAGAGCGCTGCCGGGTGAGCTTTGGCAGGTGCGCATCGTAAAAGTAACGCGCACGGCCGTCTGGGGCCGTGGCGAAGAGCTGCTGACCGCCTCGCCCATGCGCCGGGAGCCGGCCTGCCCCGTCTTTGGCCGGTGCGGCGGCTGTGCCGCCATGCACATGGACTACCGGATGGAGCTGGACTTCAAGCTGGGCCGGGTCAACGACGCCCTGCGGCGCATCGGCGGCCTGGACCTGCAAGCGGAGCAGATCATCGGTGCGAAAGCGCTGGAGGGCTACCGCAACAAGGCCATCTACAGCTTTGCTCCCGGCCCCGTCTGCGGCTTTTACGGCCCCAGGAGCCACCGGGTGGTCGAGACGGACCGGTGCCTGCTCCAGCCGGAGGCCTTCGACCGGGCCGCCAAAGCGCTGCTGGACTGGATGAAAGCCACCGGCGCGCCCGTCTATGACGAGGCCACGGGTCAGGGCCTGGTGCGCCATCTCTATCTGCGCAAGACCTCGACCCATTTCGCCGCCTGCATCGTGGCGGCTGGCGACGTGGACGTAAGCGCGGCGGAAGCGCTGCGCAGAGCCTGTCCGGAGCTCACAGGCGTTTTGGCGTGCGTCAATCACGCCCCCGGCAACGTGGTGCTGGACGGGCCGGTCCATTTCCTCTGGGGCAGCGGCACGGTCAGCGAGACCGTCTGCGGCGCGGCGCTCACCCTGTCGCCCCTGGCCTTCTTCCAGGTGAACACCGCCCAGACCGAGGCGCTGTACGGCCTGGTCAGAGAATACGCCCAGCCCGCCGGGAAGACCGTGCTGGACCTCTACTGCGGCGCGGGTTCCATCGGCCTCGCGGCCGCACGGGATGCCGCCGCGCTCATCGGCAGCGACATCGTCCCCGCCGCCATCGAAAACGCCCGGACCAATGCCGAGCAAAACGGCGTGGCCAACGCCCGGTATATCTGCGGCGACGCGAAAAATGTGGCCCGCCAACTGGCGCAAGAGGGGCTGCGCCCGGACGTGATCGTCACGGACCCGCCAAGAAAAGGCATGGACGAGGCCGTCTTGCGCGCCATAGCGGACATGGGGCCGGACGCTCTGGTGTACGTCTCCTGCGACCCCGGCACCCTGGCCCGGGACCTGAAGCGCCTGTTGGAGCTTGGCTATACGCCCCAGCGCTGCACCGCCGTGGACATGTTCCCAAGAACGCACCACGTGGAGACGTGCGTCCTTTTGTCCAAATGAAAATAAAGACTCCATTATAGAAATATCACGAAAGGTAGTTTAGGTCTATGAGTAATACATATATTACAAATGCAGCAAAGCTGGTAGAACAACTATCCCGCTTTACGTCATTTGTTCAACATGCTGATGGACAAACTGGGTTTCTCAGTTTTCGTGACAGTACAGGAATCCTTGGACGTGAAGAGGACTACAAATCACGTATTGCAGAAGAAGCTCGTAAAGAACTTAAGTTCAATAGTTGGAGCGAATCATGGATCGGTACCGGCAAAATAGCTGAGTGTACAAAAAGGGCGATCAATAAATCTGGTAATCTTGTAGATTGGTATCAGCAAATTGATTTTAAGAACCGGCTTGATTCCAACAATGCAGAATTCCGCCCAGAAGCTGAGAGGGCGCTGTATGATATTTATCGAAACTCTCTCTGTGATGAGGCCACCGCTTTTGCAAATGCCGTCAAAGTATTTGGCGCAAAATATGAAACGATTGCGTTCCTCTTCTTTATAAAAGATGATTCTCGTTTCCTTCCAATCAGCACAGGACATTTTGATAAGGGGTTTGCAGATCTGGAAATATACTATACTACTTCGTACAAGTGTAGTTGGGAGAATTACCAGGGATTCATCGAGATCATAAGAGAAATCCGCGCTGTAATGGAAGATTATCTTCCAATGCAAGGAACTCCAAGATTGATAGATGCACACTCTTTTGTATGGATCATCCATCAAGATAGGTTTAAAAATTGGGTACCCGAGCCCGAGCAAGGCAATCAAATCGAACCGACCGCAGAGAAATATATGCAGGGTGTAATTTCTGGATTAGGTGGTCGTAGAAGTGTTACTTCGAGTACATTTGTCCGGAGTGCTGAAGTTATAAAAGAAACCAGAAGACGTGCGAACGGCATATGCCAGTTATGTAATCAGCCTGCGCCTTTCATTGACAAAAAAGGAAATCCATATCTTGAAGTACACCACATAATCTGGCTGTCACGTGGTGGGAAGGATAACACTGAAAATACTGCTGCACTATGTCCGAATTGCCATATGCGGATGCATGTATTGGATCAGTCAGAGGACGTAGAGAAGTTAAAGAGTGTTATCGGACGTATGACAAGATAGAATCCGTTGAATCCCAGCTGATCGAGGCCCGGGCCAAGAAGACCGCCATTGAAGCGGAGAAGATCACAGGCGACAGCATCTATAAGGTTTTGATTTGCTTTGACAAACTCTTCAGGGCCATGAATGAAGAGGACATGGAAATGAGTTTGGTAAATAATGAGCACATCGAGACGGTCGTGCAACTTTCCAAGGGAGAGAGCCAGTCAAGATGACTACCGAAGAACTTAAGATCCGTCAATTGACCAACCAGCATCTGCTGAGCCCCGCGGATAAAATGACGGTGCTTCACGATCTTTGCGGCGTTCAGGCGCAATTTATGGCCAATGCCATGCACGCGCTGAAAATACGGTGTATCGATCATGAAGAGAACGCGGTCAAAGATGGGCTTGTGAAGAACTGGACGATTAGAGGCACAGTCCACATATTTGCGGAAGACGATCTGCCCTTATTTATGCACTGTAATAATGGGCAGGACTATCTGCGCAATGACTGGCATGGACGTTCGTTTTGGAATCAGCGTGATACGTGGGCGCTCACGCCGGAGCGGCAGTCCTATTTTGTAAATGTGATTTTGGAAGCTCTGAAACACTCCCAACGGACGAGAGACGAATTAAAGGATATATGCAGACAAAAAGGCATGACCGCGCCGGAAGAAGGCTGCATGTTCGACCCGTGGGGCGGCGGCATTCGTGAAATGTGTGAGCGCGGTTTTATGAATTATGTTGTTCAGGAAGAGAAGGCCTTCTGCCTTTCACCCGCGTTTACGCCAATTCCTGAGCGAGAAGCAAAGCTTGAAATGGCCCGCCGGTATTTTACGCACATGGGTCCTTCCACCGTTCACGACGCCATGTACTATTTCCACGCCACAGCCGCGCAGGTCAAGGCTCAGCTTTCCCAACTGCCCGTATCAACGGCGGAATGTGAAGGCAGGACCTATTATTATATCGAAAATGACCAGGTATACGATCAGGACATTCCCCAATGCGTATTCCTTGCCGGATTTGACCAGCTTCTCCTGGCCCACGAAAAAAAGGAAAGCCTGTTTTTGCGTCCGGAAAATATGAGAGCGATTTTTAGTCTCGCGGGAATCGTAATGCCAGCGTTGATGCTCGACGGCGAAGTGGCCGGCAAATGGAAAAAGAAAAACGGGAAATTGTCGATCACAATGTTCAGGCCGGTAACGCGGCAAGAGAAAAACGTCATTTCCGACTTTGCCGGTTCGTTGTGGGATGAGATCGTATCGATCAGCTTTGACGAATAACGCTGCCTTAAAAATGCCTCCCGACACAGTATGTGCCGGGAGGCTTCTCAGTTTTGTCTGTTCAGGGAGATCACTTTGTCCGCCGCCGGCTCCTTAGGGTCCGTCTGGCGGAGATAGTCTTCCTCGCATTCCCGCTGGGCCTCGATCAGGATGTTGATGGCCTTCTCCATCGCCCGGTTCATCTTATAGTACATCTCTCTGTAGTCTACCATATTTCCCTCCCACAGCAAAAAGGCGTGTGACCGGAGCCACACGCCCTGGAAACACGCATAGCTCCCGGCTGCCAAGCCAAAAACTCTGCACACACAAACGGGTACAAAGCGGGAGATACGTCTTCCACGAAGGAAAACATACCCGCTCGTGCATGCATTATTCATTTGGCTTGGCACTGGCATTATAGCACGCCGCGCGGTTGTGCGCAAGCGGCAACGTGCGGTCGCGCAAAAATGACCCGGCCTCTGTCGGCCGGGTCATACGGAGGCGGCGCCTCCTGTGGCAAACGCGGGGAAAGAGCATTAAATATACTTACTCGCTTCTTTTATGCTCAAACTATCCATTTTATCTGTATATTTATGGATAAATCCTTTTACGAACGCGGGGTCACATTTAGAATGATCCCGCAGCGCCCAGCCGATCGCTTTATTGACAAAAAACTCGTCGCTGCCAAGGCTGTTCGCAACGATCTGTTCCAATAAGGCCGTATCGGTTTTATCTTTCAGCCCAAGCTGATGTTCGATCGCCGCCCTTCTCAGCCAGATATTTTCGTCCTTCGACCACTCGGCCATCAGGGCTTTGACCCGCGGGTCCCGCAGCCCCACATCCCCGATCACCTTGCAGAGAAAATCCACCGTATCCCACCATGGTTTCGTGGTTATATAGCGTTTGATCCTTGGGATATCCTCGTAAACCACATAGCGTTTCAGCGCGAGAAGATAATCATAGACCAGGTACTGAAATTCCCTGTGCCTGTCCTCATAGCATCGGTCCAAAAAATCCCAGTCGATCGTTTTCGCTCTCTTGTCCGCTTGGATAAGGCCGCTGTATACCTCTTTTCTTTTTGGCGCGGGAAGGCCGTAAAAATCAAACTGCCCCCTCATATACTTCGACATTGCGGCGGCGTTGACCCGATCTTCTCTCGCTTCAAATGCCCTTTTGATCTCTGAATATTAATCCATCGCTTGTTCCGCCCCTTACCTGTTCACGCCCTGGTCAATATCTCCCTCACTTGGTCAAGGTCCATGTGGTCCAGCACAAAGTCCGCGTCGGGCAGCGGCTCTTTTGGGGAGATATTGGAGCGGATGTACACCGTGGCAAGGCCCAGGGCTTTTGCGCCCAGAATGTCGCACAGGCCGTCGTTGCCGACCATAACGGCGTGTTCGGGCCGGATGGACTGTTCGGTCAGAAGCCGCCGGAAAAAGCGCTTGTCCGGCTTTTTCACGCCGTAGTCGGACGAGAGATAAATGCCGTCGAAATACCCCGTCAGGCCCAGGCTGTCCAGCTCGTACATGGTGAAAATGCGCTGTGCGTTGGAAAGAAGCCAGACCCGCTGGCCGTTGTCCCGCAAGGCCTGCAAAAGCTCCCGCGCTCCGTCGTACAGGCGCAGATAGTCCAGCGAACATTTGCGGAAATATTGCCCCGTTTCCACGGCCAGGGCCAGGTCCGCCGCCACGCCCTTGTCCCGGTACAGCCGCTGGAACACCAGCTCCAGCTTTATCTCCGGGTGGGCCTCATGGGCGTCGCCGGGTCGGTCCTCGCTCCGCTCCATGTCCCGGACCGTGCGGAAATAGGCGTCTTGCAGCGCTGGCGGCGTATAATCAGCCCCACGCTGCCTGTACCGTTCGGCCATCGCCTCCCAAAGTTCCGGCGAGCGCTCGTCGGTGCGGATATCCACCAGCGTGCCGTACAGGTCAAAAATGCAGTCACGGTACCCCATGCCCAGCCTCCCGCTCTATCCGCTCCAGGGCCTCGTACACCCGCAGCAGCTCCCCCACGCTCCAGGCCTGGGCGAAGCAGCCCTTGGACGGCCCAGGCTGGCCGCCGTCGTAGATCTCCGGCAGCTGTCCCACGCAGCCCTCCCGGAGCAGCTCTTCCATGTTCCCCAGCATCCGCCGGACATCTGACGCCGCCTTTGGCGTGTTGCCACGGGTCTTGAGATAGGCCAGGTACCAGGCCCCCATGGGATAGGGCCAGACGGTCCCCTGATGGTAGGCCATATCCCGCTGGCGCTGAGGCCCGCCGTAAAAGGGGTGAAATTCCGGGTCCTCCGGTGAAAGGGTGCGAAGGCCGTATGGCGTGTAAAGACAGCGATAAACCGTGTCCGTCACCCGCCGCTCCTGCTCAGGGGATAGCATGGTGAACGGCATGGTCACAGCCCATATCTGGTTACAGCGAAGCTGCTCGTCCGCCTTTGTCCCGGACAGGACATCTTTCAGATAACCCCGGTCCTCCATCCAGAATTTAGAGACAAACGAACGCCGGACGCGTTCAGCCAGCGCGTCGTAGGCAGAACCGTCCGCCCCCGCTATGGGGGCCAGTCGGGCAAGGACCCGCAGGGCGCTGTACCAGTAAGCGTTGATCTCCACCGGCTTGCCGTGGCGGGGCGTAGGGAGAATATTATCCACCCGCACGTCCATCCAGGTGACCTGGTCCAGGCCCTCCCCGGCGTGGATGAGGCCGTCCTCGTCCATGCCGATGGCGAAGCGGGTGCCGGTCTGATAGGCTCCCGCGATGCGCGTCAGCACCGGCCACGCCTCCCGGACGAAGGCGTCGTCAGCCGTGCGCTGGTAATAAAGCCACAGGCAGTTTATCAGCAGCAGCGGCGCGTCCGCGGAGTTGTACATGGGCTCTGTCCCGCCCTCGGGGAACAGGTTTGGCACCAGCCCGTCTTTTTCATAGGCCAGGAACGTCCGCAGGATGTCCCTGGCCGCGTCATATTCCCCACGGGCCAGCATACACCCCGGCAGGGCGATCATGGTGTCCCGGCCCCAATCGCCGAAAAAGGGGAATCCGGCCAGAATGGTCTTGCCGCCGCAGCCGGCCCGGTCCGCCAGAAAGGCGCCGGCGGCGCGGGCAAGCTCCTGTGCCTCCGGGGTCTGAAAGCCTGAATCGTCGGCCAGGGCCCGTTGGCGGACCTGGGCGGCGCGCAATATGTCCCCGGCCAATCTGTCATTAGGACTGTCAGAAAATACCAGTTCCAGCCGGGTCGTTTCCCCGGCGGGCACGGTCAGTTCGGCGGCGCAGCAGAAAAGGCCCACGCCGCTTGCGGTCCGGCCGTCCTTTTCGTCGTCGGCGTAATAGAGCGTCTCATATGCCGTGGGCACGGCCAGCAGCCGCCCGGTGGCGTTCAGATAGACCGTCCACTGTCCGCACCGGACAGCGCCGGACAAGTATGTGACAGTCTGGGGACATTGGGGCGGCTCGCCCTTGGGGGCGAACTGAAACACCGGCGTCACCCGCAGCGTGCAGGGCGTATCGGACCCGTTTTCCACCGTATAGACCACCGCCGTGGTATTGGCGCCGCGCTCCATCGCCACGGTCCGGACAACGCGCACAGCCCCCGCCTCATACCGCCAGCGGGGCAGGCCGTCCCAGGTGAACGAGACCAGCCGCTTGTACCCGTCCTCGGCGGGCGTTTCGTCGCCAAAGCGCTGGCTGGACAGGAACACCGTCTCGTCCCCCGCGGTCAGTTGTTCCGACAGCCGGTGGACCAAATTAAAACGCCGGTTGGGCGACTGGGCCGCCAGCAGCAGCCCCTGGTCGCAGCGGGTGACGGAGAAGGCCGCCGAGGTAGACGCAAAGCCCCCCAGGCCGTTTGCCAGCAGCCAGCAGTTGGCCTCCGCCTGTGGCAGGGAGGCAAAATCCTGTTTGCCGTAGGTGAATATCATAGATGTCTCTCCCCTCTCAGCGCTGGCCCAGTATGAGGGCCGACACCGGCGGCACCGACGCTTGGCCCGCCACGCTGGCGGGATTCTGCCAGAGAAAGCTGGAATTTCCATCCGCCAGCACGTCCCACGCCCCGGTCGGCAGGGGCAGCGTTATGCCCCAGTCCCCGGCGTTGAAGGCCAGCAAAAGCCGTGTCCAGGGGCTGCCCGGTCCGCTGTTGTCCAGCAGTATCGCCGCGCAGTTGTCCCCATGGGCGCTGACGGACAGCACCCGCTGGCCGGCTCTGTCCGACTTGTCCGTGAGCCCCGGCAGGCCCTTACGCAGGGCGATAAGGCCCCGGTAATAATCAACCAGCGCCCGGTTTTCCCAGGCACGGGACCAGTCCAGCCGGTTGACGGTCAGGGGTGCGTTGTAGGTGTTTTTCAAGCCCAGTTTCGTGCGGGCAAATTCCTCGCCGGACAGCATAAACAGGTGGCCCTGACAGGCGAACAGCAGCGCCGCCGCCAGCCGGTTTTGCCGCAATAACCCCGGCGGGCAGGCCGTGAAGTCCCGCGCTCCGCTTGTGTAGACCAGCTTGTCCCACAGGGTCCAGTCGTCGTGGCAGGAGAGATACGCCACCGTCTGGGAGGGCGCCTTCCCCACGGCCTCCGGGCCGTATGCCCAGCCACGGACGCAGTTGACCAGCCGCGCCGGGTCCAGGCCGCCGCCGTTGACAAAGCCCTTTGCGTCCGCGCTCCACAGGCTGCCTTTCACCGCGTCCCGGATATTGTCGGAAAAAGCGGCGATATGCCGGTCCAGGCAGGACATGCCCGCCTTGTCCGCCAGGACCGTCCCCGGCCTTGCGGCGGTAGCCCCGGCGGACCAGGGCTCCCCCAGCATCAGCTTTTCGCCTGGGCCGAAGCGCTGGTCCAAGGCGCGGCGGATGACGTTCATCAGGTCCGTGTCCAGCAGCCCCATCAAATCGAAGCGGAAGCCGTCGATGTGGTATTCCTCTGCCCAATAGAGCACGGAGTCCAGAATGTACCGGGTACACATGCTCCGCTCGGTTGCCAGGTCGTTGCCGCAGCCGGACCCGTCGGAGGCCGAGCCGTCGGCGTTGTGGCGGTAGTAATACCCCGGCACGGTGCGCTCCAGCCAGGAGTCGGCGTGGTAGGTGTGGTTGTACACCACGTCCATGACGACCCGCAGCCCGTTTTTGTGCAGGGCTTGTATGGCCTCTTTCATCTCCCGGACCCGGACCTGGCCGTGGCGCGGGTCGGCGGAATAGGACCCCTCCGGGACGTTGTAGTTGACCGGGTCGTAGCCCCAATTGAACTGGTCCGGCGCGCCGCCCTCGTCCACAGAGCCATAATCAAACGCAGGCATCAGCTGCACGTGTGTCACGCCCAGGCGCTTGAGATAGGCAAGGCACGTCGGGTGTTCCCCGTCGCCGTTCAGGGTGGTGTTTTCCAGGCTCAGGGCCTTGAACTTGCCTCGGTATTGCTCCGGCACCCCGGAGGCCGGGTCCCACGAGAAGTCCTTGACGTGTATCTCATAGATCACCGTCTCCGGCGGCAGAGCCGGGGCCTTGTCCGTGTCCCACCCCGGCGGGTCGGTGCGGGCCAGGTCCAGGACCATGCTCCGCTCGCCGTTCAGGCAGCAGGCGCGGGCGTATGGGTCCGCCGTGGGGCGGGCAACGCCGTCCACGGTGATGAGATAGTCATAGTACGCTCCGTCCCAATTCTCCGCCGTGGCGTAGCACCACAGGCCTCGGTCTTGGCGGACCAGGGCCGTTTCCAGCCGGAACGTGCCGCCGTCCCCGGCGTCGTACAGCCGCAGGGTAACGGCCTGGGCCGTTGGCGCCCAGAGGCGAAACTCCGTCCCTGCTTTGGAGCAGAAGCAGCCCAGCGGCAGCGGGCAGTCGTATCGCTCCCGGAATTCCGGGGCGTCAAAGTCGCGCATCATGGGCATCACGCGCAGCCCAGGACCACGCTTGTCTGGCCGTCCAGGGTGAGCGTGGTGCCGTCCAGGCTGGCGGTACCAAGGCCCACGGCGGCCAGTACGCCTGTGATCTCCAGGCCCGTAATATCGGCCAGCTCCAGCGTGACGGCGTTCGCCGACGTGTTGTGCAGGACCATCACATGCTCGCCCTCATAACTGGTCATAAACCCGCCCACGCCGGCGTCCTCCAGTGCCAGGGCGGTGTACTCTCCCCGGGCGATGGCCGGGACGGCCTTGCGTATCATGATGAGCTCTTTGTAATAGGAATAGAGGCTGTTTTCGTCGGCCATTTGCTCGGCGGCGGTGGCGCTGACCCGGTCGTGGTCATAGCTGGCCCCCTCCGGGTCCTGGATGGTGTCGCCGTCGCCCCACTCCATCTTCAGCCGCCGGTTGGCGTCGGTGGCGGCCCCGCCGCGGGAGCCGCGCATGCCGATCTCCTCGCCGTAATAGATGAACGGCGAGCCGGGGCCCAGCAGATAGAGGTTGGCGGCCATCTGCATAGCGCCGCTGGCGGTGGTCAGGTAGCCCGCCGCCCGGTCCGTGTCGTGGTTGGCGATGAAGGGCACGATCATGGCGTCAGCGCGCAGGGCGTGCACCCGGTCCAGGTAGTCCTGCACATAGGCGGTGTACTTGTTCACGTTGCCGCCCTTGGCGACCTGGGCGATGGAGCCGTTGGCCTGGGAGGTGGTGAAGTCAAAGCAGTTCAGCGCGGGGTAATACTCGTCCGTCACGGTGTCGGAGTCCCATACCTCCGCCACGGTGTACACGTCCGGGTCCACGGCCTGAAGCTCGCCGATGTACCACTTCCAAAATTCCGCGCTGCGCTCGTTGTCGGCAAAATATATGTACTTGGCAGCGTCGAAGCGGAACCCGTCTACGCCCAGGGCCATGTAGTATTTCGCCACGTCCAGCACCGCCTGCCGCACGGCGTCGTTGTCGTAATTCAGCTCCGGCATGCTCTCGGAGAAGTTGCTCTCATAGTAGATGTCCGTGCCTGAAAGCTTTGTGAACGTCCGGCCGGCGGGCACAGGCTCGCCCTCGGTGTAGTAGCAGTAAAAGTCATAATAGGGGTCCTGGGTATCGCCGTTTCTGTGGGCCTGGGCGAAGGCCTTGAACCAGGGATTTCCCGTGCCGGTGTGGTTGAGCACCAGGTCCAGTATCAGCTTCACGCCCCGCTGGTGGCACAGGTCCGCCAGCTCCTTCAGGTCGTCCTCCGTGCCGAAAGCCGGGTCGATGGCGTAATAATCGTCCACGTCGTATTTGTGGTAGCTGGCCGAGGTGAAGATGGGGGACAGCCAAAGCCCCTCCACGCCAAGACTGAGGCCGTCGGCGCTGTCGCCGTCGTTGAGATAGTCCATGCGGTCGATAACGCCCCGCAGGTCGCCGGTGCCGTCCCCGTCCGAGTCGGAGAAGGATCCGACGAAGATCTCATAGAAGACACGGTAGTTGTCGTCCGTCGCCACCGGTGGCAGCGACGCGGCGTCCGCCACAGGCGTTTCGTTGGCCGTCTCGGCGGCCAGGGCCGTTTGGCCGCAGCCAAGCAGCAGCAAGGCGGCCAGAAGCAGAGAAAAGAACCGTTTCATGGAGCGTCCCTCCGTTTTATTGTTGGTGTCTATATGCTACTAAAAACGTGGGCAGAAATCAAGTGGGCAGGAAGCAAGTTTCCGCGCCTCGCGCTTGTATCTCGTGGCCGTTTGTGCTATAACAGCGACATGGCCGCTGTTATACTCAGGATACCGGTCGTGCTCCCGGCTTGCGCCGGAACCGCACGACATGGTATATTGAGAGAAAAGGTGGGAAACGCATGGAAACAAAGATCATCGAGCTATATACGGACGCGGACATGGAGCGCATGGGGCGTCATGTCCGGCTCTGGCGGCGCATTTTATTGGCCGTAGCCGCCGTGGCACTGGGTATTTGCATAGCGCTGGCAGCGTGCACGGACACGCTGAACGCCCCGCGCATGGAGCTGGCGACTGTGGCGGTGAGCACCGTGGCGGGCTGGTTCGTGATATACAAGTGGGTGTTCACCCTCTCCCCCGTGCGGCGGGAGCTTGCCCACGCCCAGATGCTCCGCAGCGAAGAGCGGGAAACGGTGGCGGGCGCGGTCAGGCTCACGGACGAGCAGTTCAAGATACGCAAGAGCGTACCGGTCCGGCGGGTGATCGTTTCTCACGGCGAGGACGAGAGCCGCCTTCTGGTGTGCGGCAGCAGGGCCGCGGCGCTGGAAAAGCTGGACCAGGCGGTGCTGTACGTCTGCCACGGGTATGTGGCGGCCTATGAGGTGACGGTATGAAAGTGCTGAAAAACATCCTCTCCCAGCTGCACTCGTTCGTGCTTTGGCTGCTGGCGTCCGCGGTGTTCTGGGGCTGGATATTCACCCTGGTCACCGACACTTCCCCGGCCAAGAAAGTGACGATATACTGCGACGTACCGGCCGTGCAGGACCGGCTTTTAGCGGCGGAGCTGGAAAAGACCATGCCCGAGGGCTTGCGCATGATCCAGGTGCACGCGTTCAACTACGTGATGCTGGACACCGCGTCGTTCGACCGAGGCGACATCTTCATCGTACCCGCGTCCGAGGACACGGACCTGCTCATGGACCTTATTCCTCTGAGCGAGGGCGGGCCCACAAAGGCCTATGACGCCGCCAGCGGCAAAGGCGCCGCCACCGGGTACATTCAATACACCGACGAGGACTATTATATCTACCTGGGCAGCGGGTCCGCCCACCTGGACGACGGCGCGGCCTTTGCCGTGGCCCAGGAGCTTTTGGAGCTTCCGTAACTACATTTACATATCAGGAGGACATCGTTATGAAAAAACACCGCATATTGGCAATGGCGCTTTTGCTGCCGCTGGGCCTGACGGGGGCGTTCAACTGCGCCGTGGGCGCGGACGCGGCCGGCGAAGAGAGCGCCGGGGACCGCCCGCTGTACGTGGAGAAGGTGGACGGTCTGCCCGAGGACTTCATCATGGGCATGGACGCCTCGTCCGTTATCGCGGAGGAGGACAGCGGCGTGAAGTACTACGACTTTGACGGCCAGGAGCAGGACCTGTTCAAGATCCTGGCGGACAGCGGCATCACCCATATCCGGGTGCGGGTCTGGAATAACCCCTACGACGCGGACGGCAATGGATTCGGCGGCGGCAACTGCGACGTGGCCAAGGCCGCCGAGATCGGCCGCCGTGCCGCCCAATACGGCCTGAAGCTGATCGTGAACTTCCACTACTCTGACTTCTGGGCGGACCCGGGCAAGCAGATGGTCCCCCTGGCCTGGGCGGACATGGACGTGACGGAGATGAGCGAGGCCCTGTACGCCTTCACGAAGGAGAGCCTGGAAACGATCAACGCGGCCGGCGCGGACGTGGGCATGGTGCAGGTGGGCAACGAGACCACCACCGGCATGTGCGGCTTTAAGGACTGGAACGACGTGTTCACGCTGATGGCGGCCGGAAGCCGCGCCGTGCGGGAGACGTGCCCCGACGCGCTGGTGGCGCTCCACTTCACCAACCCCGAGCGGCCCGACGCTTACGCCAACATGGCCAAGCAGCTGGACGAGTTCGGCATGGACTACGACGTGTTCGCCAGCTCCTATTACCCCTACTGGCACGGCACGCTGGACAACCTCTCGAAAGTGCTGAACCAGGTGGCGGAGACGTATGACAAAAAGGTGCTGGTCATGGAGACCTCCTATGCCTTCACCACCGAGGACACGGACTTTGCCGGTAACACGGTAGGCGAGAGCACCGACGGCATGGTCAAGCGCTACCCCTACACCGTCCAGGGTCAGGCCAACGAGGTCCGGGACGTGATCGACACGGTTGCCCACGTGAAAAACGGCATCGGCGTGGTCTACTGGGAGGGCACCTGGATCAGCGTGGGCGGCGACACCTGGGAGGAAAATTCCGCCAAGTGGGAGCAGTACGGCTCCGGCTGGGCCAGCAGCTATTCCGTGGCCTATGACCCCGACGACGCGGGCAAGTACTACGGCGGCTGCGTGGTGGACAACCAGGCGCTGTTCGACGCGACCGGCCATCCCCTGCCCTCCCTGCAGGTGTTCTCTCTCGCCCGCACCGGCAGCGACGCGCCTATCGTGGCGGACGCCCTGGAGGACGCCTACATGACGGCGGATGTGAACGGCGAGATTAACCTGCCCGAGACAGTCAGCGCCATCATGACCGACAACTCCCGCCAGGACGTGCCGGTGACCTGGGACCTGACCGACGAAATGGCAGAGCAAATGCACAACGGCGGGGCAAAGACCTACGAGATAACCGGTCAGGCGGGCGGTCTTCCCGTCCGGTGCTTCGTGGACATGCTGGAGCCCAACCTGCTGGTCAACGGCAGCTTTGAAGACGACGAGACAGGCTGGACGGCCACGGACCTGGGCAGCACCCAGGAGCTGTACGTGGAGGAGAAGCAGACCGACTCCCTCACCGGGGCCAAGCACTACCACTTCTGGAGCGCGGCGAATGACAGCGTGGAATTCACGCTGGAGCAAAACGTGGAGGGCCTTGCCGCCGGCCAGTACGCCTTCAGCATCTCCATCATGGGCGGGGACTGCGGCGAGACCGATATCTACGCCTATGTGAAGCTGGACGGCGAGACGGTCCAGACCGCGCCCATGACCGTCACGGTCTATAACGAATGGGACACGGCCAAGATAAGCGGTTTTGACGTGGCCGATGGCCAGACCGTCACCGTTGGCCTGTACGTCAAGTGCGCCGGGGCCGGCGGCGGCGCCTGGGGCAAGATCGACGATGCCGCGCTGGAGCGTCTGGCCTGAGCCGGAGAGCGGCATGTTCGTTAATTGCTGAACATTCGGAATTTTTTGCTAAACAAGGTGGATTTTTTGCGCCTGATTTGTTGACAATCACGAAGCTACTTGCTATAATTTAAAGCGTCATAATGGTCCGATGAGGGGGCGCCCCCTCATCGCATCCCCGCAAAGCGGGGATGACGGCCAAAAATTTCAAAAATTTTATATTTTTAGGAGGCACAAGCATGAAAAAATTTCTGGCACTGGTAATGGCGCTGGCCATGGTCCTGTCCCTGGGCGTTTTCGCCAACGCGGACAGCGAACTGGCGGGCGAGTATGACGTTACCATCTGGGCGCCCGAGGCCGCTGTGGAGCTGACCGAGCAGCAGGTCGCGGACTTCAACGCGTCCAATGAGTTCGGCATCACCATCAACGCCACCGTGGAGCCCGTCAGCGAGGCTGACGCGGCTTCCAACATGGACACCGACGTGTCCGCCGGCGCCGACCTGTTCTTCTTCGCGCAGGACCAGCTGTCCCGCATGGTCAAGGACGGCGCTGTCACCCAGCTGGGCCAGGGCGCTGCCGCCTTCGTCGAGGCGAACAACAACGCCGCGGGCCTTGCGGCCGCCAAGTCCGGCGACGGCTATTACGCCTATCCCCTGACCGCCGACAACGGCTACTTCATGTACTATGACAAGTCCGTCATCCCCGAGGAGGACGTGGACAGCCTGGAGGCCATCATCGCCGACTGCGAGGCCGCGGGCAAGAACTTCTCCTATGAGCTGGAGAACGCCTGGTACAACGCCGGCTTCTTCTTCGGCACCGGCTGCCACAACGACTGGACCAGCGAGAGCGACGGCAGCTTCACCCTGAGCGACGACTTCAACTCCGACAACGGCCTGATCGCCGCCAAGGGCATCTACAAGCTGGTGTCCACTGACATCTATGTGAACTCCTCCAACGCCGACTTCGCCAGCGGCTCCGCTGTCGTCGTCACCGGCACCTGGAACTTCAAGACCATCCAGGAGCAGCTGGGCGACAACTTCGGCGTGACCGATCTGCCCTCCTTCGAGGTGGACGGCGAGAGCTATCACATCGGCTCCTACAGCGGCTGCAAGCTGCTGGGCGTGAAGCCTCAGGAAGACGCCGTGAAGGGCGCCGCCCTGAACCAGCTGGCCCAGTACCTGACCGGCAAGGACTGCCAGCTGGCCCGGTTCACCGAGTTCGGCTGGGGCCCCTCCAACCTGGAGGCTCTCGAGGATCCCGCCGTGCAGGCCGACCCGACCCTGTCCGCTCTGAATGAGCAGGGCGCCTACGCTGTCCCCCAGCCCAACATCCCGGGCAACTGGTGGGATGTCGCCAAGGTCATCACCACCGATATCAAGGCTTCCGACGGCTCCGACGCTGCTCTGCAGGCTGCTCTGCAGAAGTATGAGGACTCCATGGCTGCCGCTGACGGCGTGACCCTGGTAAAGTAAGCGATCAAGCAAACCAAAGCAACATACAGCGTGTGACTTTGGCCTGACCTGAATTTCTTGGCGATTGGCCGGAGCCGGTAACGCGG
>CANQKA010000019.1 GCA_947624395.1 uncultured Oscillospiraceae bacterium | reverse complement strand
CGGAGATTTTTTGAACAAGGGAGGGAAGCACATATGCAGCAGGACGTCCTCCTTCGGATGACGGATATCACGAAAACATTCCCCGGCGTCAAGGCCCTGGACCGCGTGTCGCTGGAGCTGGAACGGGGCACGGTCCACGCCCTGATGGGCGAAAACGGCGCGGGTAAATCCACGCTGATGAAGTGCCTTTTCGGCATCTACAGCAAGGACAGCGGCAGGATCGAGCTGGAAGGCCGGGAGATCAACTTCAAAAACAGCCGGGAGGCGCTGGACAACGGCGTGGCCATGGTGCACCAGGAGCTGAACCAGGCCCTCAAGCGCACCGTCATGGACAATATATGGCTGGGCCGGTACCCCAAAAAGGGCGGCGTCATGGTGGACGAGAGAAAGATGTACAAGGACACCATGGCCGTGTTCGAGGAGCTGGAGATCAACGTGGACCCACGGCGGGTCATGAGCACCATGCCCGTCAGCCAGCGGCAGATGGTGGAGATCGCCAAGGCCGTCAGCTACAACTCCAAGGTCATCGTCTTTGACGAGCCCACCTCCTCCCTGACAGAGGAAGAGGTGGAGCACCTGTTCCGTATCATCAACATGCTCCGGGACCGGGGCATCGGCATCATCTATATCTCCCATAAAATGGCGGAGATCAAGCGTATCTCCGACACCATCACCGTCATGCGGGACGGGGCCAACGTGGCCACCAGGCCCGCGGACGAGCTGGAGGTCAACGACATCATCCGGCTCATGGTGGGCCGGGAGCTGACCAACCAGTTCCCGCCCAAGACGAATACGCCGGGCGAGGTGTATTTGCAGGTAAAGGACCTGTCGGGCCAGTATTCCCTGCTGCGGGACGTGTCCTTCGAGGCGCGCCGGGGCGAGGTGCTGGGGCTGGCCGGTCTGGACGGAAGCGGCCGGACCGAGACGCTGGAGTGCATCTTCGGCGTGGCCACCCGCAAGTCCGGCACCGTCACGCTGGACGGAAAGCCCTGCCGGAACCGGAACCCAAGAGAGTCCATCAAAAACGGCTTCTCCCTGCTCACCGAGGAACGGCGGGCCACCGGCATCTTCTCCATTTTGAACGTGCGGGAGAACACCGTCATCGCAAGCCTGAAAAAGCATCTGAAGGCCGGATCTATCCTGAGCAAGGCGTCCATGCGCAAGGATACCCAGTGGTCCATCGACGCCATGCGCACGAAAACGCCGTCCCAGGAGACGAAAATGCGCAGTCTGTCCGGCGGCAACCAGCAAAAGGTCATCATCGGCCGGTGGCTGCTCACCGACCCGGAGGTCCTGCTGCTGGACGAACCCACCCGCGGCATCGACGTGGGCGCGAAATACGAGATCTACCAGCTCATTTTGGACCTGGCCAGCCGGGGCAAGACCGTGCTGGTGGTATCCTCCGAAATGCCGGAGCTGCTGGGTATTTGCGACCGGATACTGGTCATGTCCGGCGGCCGGCTGGCCGGCGAGGTGGACGCCAGAAACACCACCCAGGAGCAGATCATGACGCTGGCGGCAAAATATGTCTGAGAAGGCAGGGAATAAGCTATGAACGGATATTTGAAAAGAAAGACGGAGGAATACCGCTCCCTGGACAGCGCCGACAGGCGCCGGTTCTGGATAGACGGCCTGCTGAACAACGCCCTGTATATCCTGATGGCCGCGTTCATCATATTCACCGCCGTGGTCAACAGCAACTTCCTCAGCGCCAGCGCCATCGCAAACGTGCTGACGCTGGCGGCGGCCTCGCTGCCCATGGCGCTGGGCATCGGCGGGTGCATCGTGCTGACCGGCACGGACCTGTCCGGCGGGCGCGTGTTCGGTCTGGCGGCGGCCATGTCCGCGGCGTTCCTGCAAAACCGGGCGGCCACCAAGCTCATATTCGAGCACCTGCCCAATACGTCGGGCCCCTGGATCGTCGCCGTGCTGGCGCTGGTGATGCTGGCCGGGGCGGTCATCGGCCTGGTCAACGGCTTCTTCGTGGCCAAGTTCAGCCTGCACCCCTTCATCGTCACCCTGGCCACCCAGCTCATTACATACGGCATCATCCTGATGTTCTTCCAGATCAACGGCAACGGCGGCGGACCCATCAGCAACGTGGCGCAGCTTTTCAAAAACGCCGTGTCCGGCCCCGCCATCCGGATCGCGTCCAAAAACGTGGCCATCCCGTGGTACGTGGTATACGCCTTCGCGCTGGTGCTCATCATGTGGTTCGTGTGGAACAAGACCACCTTCGGCAAGAACATGTTCGCCGTGGGCTCCAACCCCGAGGCGGCCCGGGTCTCCGGCGTCAATGTGTTCCGGACCACCGTGACCGTGCACACCCTGGCCGGGGCCCTGTACGGCTTCGCCGGGTTCGTGGAGGCGGCGCGGCTGGGCTCCATCACCGCGTCCACCGGCCTCAACAACGAGTGCGACGCCATCGCGGCGTGCGTCATAGGCGGCGTCAGCTTCGTTGGCGGCACCGGCAATATCGGCGGTATCGTGCTGGGCGTGTTCGTGCTGCGTATCATATTCGTGGCGCTGAACATGCTGGGCATCAACCCCAACTTGCAGTTCATCATCAAGGGCGGCATCATCCTGGCGGCCTGCTCGCTGGATATGCGCAAGTATCTGGCAAGAAAGTAAACTTTCCCGCATACGCAACGGCCCTCCGGACCATGGTCCGGAGGGCCGTTCTTTTTTATTTTCCGGCGGCTTTGTCCAGCGCGTCCAGGGTCTTTTTTTGGGTCGGAAGGCGGTCCCAGCGCCGGTAAAGGCGCTTGTACTCGTCCCGCAGGGCCCGGGCGTCGGCGGCGTCCAGCCGCGCTATCAGCGGCGCGGTCAGGCCGTGGACCGCCTGGAACATCCACGTGGCCGTCAGAGGCGCGGTAAGGGTTTTCGGCGCACGGTAAATGTAGGCCAGTACCTCACGGGTCCCGGCGGAGGATGGCTCCGCGGCCAGAAGCGCCGCCAGGGCCTGTTCCAGGTCCTGGGCGAATTGGCCGTGGCAGGGGTCGTCCTTGGGTCCGGGCTTCAGGCCCATCCAGCCGTCCCCCAGCTTCTTGTCCCGCTCCAGCTGGCGGGCCTTTTCGATGTATGCCTCGTAAAGCGCCTGTATGGGGCGCAGAAACGCCGTCCCGTCCATGGTACGCCTCCCCTGCCGGTAATAGGATGACACGATTGTATGGGATGGAGCGGCGTTTGTCAATCGAAAAGGACGGTATGGACCGGGAAAATTTAGCGCTTTATTGTACTGAATGACCAATACGGTCGAAATTATCGCCGCCAATATGGGCATTTACGCCTATTGTAATCTAAATGACGGGATGATAAAATACATATGCAGTGTACATATGTCTTTGTATCGTGGACACCGCAAGATCATTGCAAACGATATTAGGAGGAAAACAAGATGAAAAAGCTATTCGCGCTCGTTCTGGCCGTGGCGATGGTCCTGGCGCTGGCCGCGCCGGCCTTCGCCGACGACACCATCACCATCGGCGTATTTGAGCCCCTGACCGGCGACAACGGCCCTGGCGGCAAGCAGGAGACTTTGGGCATGCAGTACGCCAACCAGGAGACCCCCACCGTGGAGGTCAACGGCGTGACCTATAACGTGGAGCTGGTCGTGGCGGACAACGAGTCGTCCAACGATAAGGCCGTCTCCGCCGCTACCGAGCTGGTGGCCAAGGGCGCGTCCATCGTGCTGGGTTCTTACGGCTCCAGCGTGTCCATCGCCGGCGCTGATACCTTCGGCGAGGCCGGCGTGCCCGTCATCGGCGTCACCTGCACCAACCCCCAGGTCACCGAGGGCAACGACCATTACTTCCGCATCTGCTTCACCGACCCCGGCCAGGGTGCTATCCACGCCCAGTTCGCCAAGAATACCCTGGGCGCTTCCAAGGTCTACTGCCTGGGCCAGCTGGGCAACGACTATGACCAGGGCCTGCTGAACTACTTCCAGGCCACCGCCGACGAGCTGGGTCTGAAAGTGCTGAAAGAGGACTTCCCCGAGGGTACCTCCGACTTCACCGCCTACCTGACCAACGCCAAGAACTTCGGCGCTGAGGTCATCTTCGCCCCCTGCTCCATCCCCTATGGCCAGCTCATCATCCAGCAGGCCGCTTCTCAGGGCATGGACGTGGTCATCACCGGCCCCGACACCTGGGACAGCAACATGATCATGGACTCCGTGGTCGCTACCGGCATGGACGTGTACTGCACCACCTTCTACGGCGAGGGCGGCGCGCCCGAGTTTGAAGAGGGCTTCAAGGCCTATCTGAACGGCGACGAGACCGCGCTGGCCAACAACGGCGGCAACGACATGATCGCGGCCGTGTCCGTCATGGGCTATGACGCCTATTACGTGGCCCTGGAGGCCATCAAAGCCGCCGGCTCCGCCGACCCCGCCGCTATCCTGAAAGCGCTGCCCGACGTTACCTATGAAGGCGCTACCGGCGGCATCGCCTTCGGCGAGAACGGCGACGCGGTCCGCAGCACCGCTTTCATCAAGCACGCCAACGCCGAGACCGGCGCCTGGGAGGCCGAGCTCACGGATCTGGGCTGAGTTGATAAGAAATAATCTCTACACCGGCGGCGGGAGCGCTTCGGCGCTCCCGCTTGTCGGGACTTATACGTGATCGGAGGGTCTCCTCTATGTCTGCATTCTTCCAGGCGAACCTGCCCTATCTGCTCTCGGGCATATCCGTGGGCGGGCAGTACGCCCTGATCGCCATCGGGTACACGATGGTGTACGGCATATTGCGGCTGATAAACTTCGCCCACGGCGACGTGTTCATGGTGGCCGGCCTCGTGATGGTGTACGCCAGCGCGTCCATGCCCATGTACCTGTCCATCCCACTGGTCATCGTGGTCACGGTGGTGCTGGGCTTCGCCATCGAACGGGTGGCGTACAAGCCCTTGCGCTCCGCGCCCCGTATGTCCGTGATGATCTCCGCCATCGGCGTGAGCTATCTGCTGCAAAACTGCGCGCTCTATTTCACCGGCGGGCTGCCCCAGATGTACCCCGCCATCCCATGGCTGTCCAACTCCGTCAACATCGGACCCGCCACGACCAAGATCGTCACGCTGGTGACGCCGGTGCTGGTGCTGGCGCTGGTGGTGATATTGGAGCTGTTCATCCAGAAGACAAAAATCGGTATGGCCATGCGGGCCGTGTCCAGAGACTTTGAGACGAGCCAGCTCATGGGTATCAAGATAAACTCCGTCATCTCCATGACCTTCGTCATAGGCTGCTTCCTGGCGGCGGTGGGGTCCCTGCTGTACTTCACCAACTACCCCTCCGTCATTCCGACTTCCGGCGCGATGCCGGGACTGAAGGCCTTCGTGGCGGCGGTGTTCGGCGGTATCGGGTCCATCCCCGGCGCGGTCATCGGCGCGTTCATCATCGGTATCTGCGAGAACATTATCAAGGGCCTGGGCTCCAACTGGACCGTCTTCTCCGACGCCTTCACGTTCGTGCTGCTCATCATCATCCTGCTCGTCAAGCCCACCGGCATATTCGGCGAGAAGGCCACGGATAAGGTCTGAGGGAGGCGGCGAACATGGAAAAGACATTGCAAAGAGACTCCGCCAGGAAAATCGGCAGCGTGATAGCCTGGTGCCTGATAGCGGCGCTGTACGCGTTTTTGATCCTGCTGGACAACGTGCTGCCCGCCAACGGCTTTACGCTGATGCTGATACCGGTGCTGAAAAAGGGCGCCATCTATTCCCTCATATGCGTGAGCATGAACCTGTTGAACGGCTTCACCGGGCTTTTCTCCCTGGGGCAGGCCGGTTTCCTGCTGGTGGGCGCGTACACCTACGCGGTGTTCTCCGTGCCCGCGGAGCAGCACGACGCCGTGTACCAGTACTTTGACGGCGGGGCCATCCGCTTCTCCATCCCGGAGACGCTGGGTAAGCTGCTGGGCGAAAACGCCGGCAACTTCCTGGGCGCTGTGGTGTGCATTATTCTGGCCGGACTGGTGGCCGCCGCTTTCGCCGCGCTTATCGGTATCCCCGTGCTGCGGCTGAAGAGCGACTATCTGGCTATCGCCACGCTGGGCTTCGCCGAGATCATAAGGGCCATTTTCCAGTGGAACAGCCTGGGGCCCATCACAAACGGGTCCAATATGCTGCGCAAGTACACAAACTTCTCCGACATATGCATCGGCAGCCTGAAGCTGTCCACCGCGTTCCCGTTTTTCATCTCCATGGTGTGCATCGGGCTTATCGTGCTGCTGATAAACTCGTCCTATGGCCGGGCATTCAAAGCCGTCCGGGACGACGAAGTGGCGGCCGAGGCAATGGGCATCAGCCTTTTCAAGCACAAGATGCTCTCCTTCGTCATCTCCAGCTTCTTCGCCGGGGTGGGCGGGGCGCTGCTGGCCATGTACCAGACAACGGTCCAGGCCAACGCGTTTAAGTCCGCCATGACTTATGAGATACTGCTCATCGTGGTCATAGGCGGCATCGGCTCCGTGTCCGGCAGCTGCATCGCGTCCTTCCTGTACATCGCGTGCAACGAGTGGTGGCTGCGGTTTTTGGACAGCGGCAGCGTGTCCCTGTTCGGCAATACCATCGCCGTGCCCTTCTTCCGGGACGGGTTCCGCAAGGTGGTATTCTCCGTGCTGATCATGGTCATCGTGCTGTTCTTCTCCCGGGGCATCATGGGCGATAAGGAGCTTTCTTTCGCCGGTCTGGTGCGAAAATTCCAGAAGAAGAAGTCCCCTGACGGGGCGAAAGGAGGCGCCGGGAAATGAGCAAGACCGATATCGTGCTGCACGTGGAGCACGTCACCATGCAGTTCGGCGGCGTCATGGCCGTGAACGACCTGTCCCTGGACGTGCCGGAGGGCAAGATCATCGCCCTCATCGGCCCCAACGGCGCCGGTAAGACCACCGCCTTCAACTGCATCACCGGCGTGTACGAGCCCACCAACGGACTGGTGGAGTTCTGCGGCCTGCCCATGGTGCGCAATTATCCCCACGGGAAGATGAAAAAGCAGTACCAGGGCTCCAACGCGGATAAATACGCCCACGACCCCGCCATCGCCCCCTCCCCCGACAAGATCACGGAGCTGGGCATCGCACGGACTTTCCAGAACATCCGGCTGTGGAAGAGCATGACGGTGTTTGAAAACGTGCTGACCGCCAAGCATATGCGGGCCGACCAGAACGTGTTTTCCGCCACGTTCCGGGCCAACGCCAAAGAGGAAAAGCGCATGCGGGAGGAAACGGAGGCGCTTCTGGCCGAACAGGGCCTTTTGCAGTACAAAGACGAGCTGGCCACCAGTCTGCCCTACGGCCTGCAGCGGCGGCTGGAGATCGCCAGGGCTTTGGCAACCAGTCCCAAGCTGCTGCTCCTGGACGAGCCGGCGGCGGGCATGAACCCCCAGGAGACAGCGGAGCTGGCGGCGTTCATCCAGCAGATACGGGACGAGTACAGTTTGACGGTGTTCCTGATAGAGCACCACATGGACCTGGTCATGCGCATATCCGATTATATCTACGTGATAGACTTCGGCAGCGAGATCGCCCAGGGCGTGCCCCAGGAGATCCAGAACAACCAGCACGTGATAGACGCCTATCTGGGGGTGAGTGAGGAATGAGCGAGCTTCTCAGGATAGAGGACCTGAAGGTGAATTACGGCGGCATCGAGGCCGTCAAGGGCATTAGCCTTTCCGTGGAAGAGGGCCAGATCGTGACCCTCATCGGCGCAAACGGCGCGGGCAAGTCCACCACGCTGCGGACTATCTCGGGCCTGGTCAAGGCCAAGGGCGGGTCCATCACCTTCGCCGGAGAGGATATCACCGGCCTGGACCCCACGTCCATCGTGAAAAAGGGCATCACCATGGCCCCGGAGGGCCGCCGTATCTTCCCGGACATGACCGTGAAGGAAAACCTGCGCATGGGCGCGTATCTACGAAAAGACGACCTGAGCGCCGATTACGCGATGGTGTACGACCTGTTCCCAAGGCTCAAAGAACGGGAGTGGCAGCTGGGCGGCACGCTGTCCGGCGGCGAGCAGCAGATGCTGGCCGTGGCACGGGCGCTGATGGCAAAGCCAAGGCTCATGATGATGGACGAGCCAAGTTTGGGGCTGGCCCCCATCGTGGTCAAGGGCATCTTCGACATCATCCACCGTATCAATGAGCAGGGCGTCACCATTTTGCTGGTGGAGCAAAACGCCAACATGGCCCTGCAGGCGGCCCACACCGCCTACGTGCTGGAGACGGGCCGGATCACCATGACCGGCACCGGCGCGGAGCTGCTGGCCGACGAGCGCATCAAGGAGGCATACCTGGGCAAGGCCCATAGCTGACAAAATCAAACAAAAGCACCCCGGAACACGCCAAGTGTTTCGGGGACCTTTTGTGGGGAAAAAGTAACAAAAACCGCCTTGACAGCGGTATGAGACAGCGGTAGAATATGGGCGGTATACATTGATTTAAACACACAATATGTTGCGTGTTGGCACAAATATAGGCAGGGGGAAGGAAATCAAATGAAGCGCATGCTGAGTCTGCTGCTGGCTGTGGCCGCGGTGTTCGCGCTGGGCGTTACGGCCCTGGCAGACCAGGGACCCGCGGAGGTCCCGACCACTACGGAAACGCCCACGGTCACGGATGAGCCGACGGCTACGGATACGCCGGCGGCTACGGAAATGCCGACGGCTACGGAAATGCCGGAGGCTACGGAATCCCCGGCGGCCACGGAGGAACCGGAGCCCACGGGCGAGCCGGAACCCACGGCCAGCCCGGACCCGACGGCCAGTCCTGAGCCTACGGCTACCCCGGCGCCGACCCCCAGCGTCCTGGACGCGCCGGTGCTGACCGGCGTTGCCAACGACGGCGACGGCGTGCGCGTCACCTGGGAAGCGGTACAGTTCGCGGTGCGCTATCGGGTGTTTTATAAGACCGGCAGCGGCGCGTGGCGGGCGGCCGGTGATACGGCCGACACCAGCTTCGTATGGACGGCGGCCCAAAACGGCACCAGGTACGCCTTCACGGTCCGGTGCGTCAGCGCCGATGGCGGCAGCTACGCCAGCGGGTATGACCCTGACGGACTGACCATAACCTACTACGCCGCGCCGACGGTGCAGATCTCCGTCAACGACGCGGGCGGCGTCAAGGTCACGTGGAATAAAATTTCCGGCGCGGCCCGGTACGCGGTGTATTATAAGCAAAACGGCGGAGCATGGCAGAAAATAGGCACCACCGCGGGCACCAGCTATACGTGGACAAGGGCCGTTGCAGGCAACAGCTATCAGTTCACGGTCCGTACATGCAGGGCCGACAAGGTGACGGTGCTCAGCGGGTATAATGCCAGCAACACCGTGCAGTATACGGCCGTGCCCAGGGTGAGCGCGGTCACCAATACCGCCGAGGGCGTGAAGATCGCCTGGGGCTCCGTGAAGGGCGCGGCGGTATACCGGGTGTTCTATAAGGGCGACGGCGTGACCAAGTGGACACGGCTGGGGGATACTACCTCCACCTCCTACACCTGGACAAAGGCCAAGAGCAACGTCAAGTACAGCTTCACGGTCCGCTCCATCAGCGCCGACAAGGGCGCGTTCGCCAGCGGCTATGACAACACGGGCAAGTCCGGCACGTACTACGCCGCGCCGACGGTGAGCGTCTCCAACGCCGAAAAGGGCGTCAAGATCAGCTGGACAAAAATCGCCGGTGTACCCCGGTACGCGGTGTATTATAAGCGCACCGGCGGGGCGTGGACCCGTATCGGTACCACCACCGCCACCAGCTACACCTGGCCCAGGGCTGAAAGCGGCGTGGAGTACGCCTTCACGGTGCGCTGCTGCAAGGACAACAAGACCACGATGCTCAGCGCCTATAAGTCCAGCGAGACACTGCGGTATGTCGCCGCGCCAAAGCTCAGCGGCGTGACCAACACCGTGGCGGGTCTGCGCGTGGCCTGGGAGGCAGCGGAAGGCGCGGAGAATTACCGGGTGTTCTATAAGGGCGGCAGCGTGACCAAGTGGACGCGCATCGGCGACACCGACGGCACCAGCTTCACCTGGACAAAGGCCAGGGGCGGCGTCACCTATTCGTTCACGGTGCGGTGCCTCTCCGACGACGGCAGCGCATACATAAGCGCCTATGACACCGCCGGGAAGAGCGCCAGCCGGTATGTGGGCTGGCATACGATCGGCGGCGAGACATATTACTTCGACAAGGTCACCGGCGGCGTGCTCACCGGCTTTAACAAGATCGAGGGCAAGTGGTACTACCTGCCCGACGGGGCGCTGCTCACCGGCTGGCACACCAGCGACGGCGGCATCACCCGGTACTTTGACCCGAAAGACGGCGGCGCGATGGCCACCGGCTTCAAGCAGATCGGGAACAAGTACTATCTGCTGGACGAGAGCTCCGGCGAGCTGAAGACCGGCTGGCAGACAGCCGAGGGGGCCACCCGGTACTTTGACCCGGACAGCGACGGGGCGATGCTCACCGGCTGGCAGACCATCACCGGCCAGCAGTACTACTTCCACGACGACGGCAAGGCCGCCAACGGCCCTACTTATGTCAGCGAGGAGATGTATATGTTCGAGCCCGACGGCATGCTGGTGACGAACGACGATCGGACGCTGCTGGGCAAGAGCTATCACATCGACGGCGACGGCGTTATCGAGGGCTATTTGACCAGCGTTTCCCGCACGGCAGCACAGTGGCTGGACGAGTGCGGGTGGGATCTGAAGTCCGCCTATTATAAGGCCGCCTCCATCCCCTATTACGGCCGGTGGATACGGGCCGAGGAGGGGTCCCAGCACACCGAGTGGTACGCCAACTACGGCTTTACCAACAAAAAAGGCAACTGCTATGTGATGAACTCCATGCTCTATCAGATGGCAAAGGTGCTGGGCTATGAGGTCTATTTCGTGGAGGGCTACGTGGCCAACAGCCACGGCGGTCTGGCGCCCCACGGCTGGTGCGAGGTCATCGTGGACGGCGTGCTGTTCGTGTGCGACTCCAATCTGTACAACGAGACGGGCGTCAACGGCTATATGGTCCATTATGGGGACCCCATGACCTGGCGGTACACCCAGTGGACCCGGGTCGCATGACGGACCTATGAGCGCAGAGAGAAAGGGGTTTTGACCATGAGAAATAACGTGAAGAAGCTTTTGGCGCTGGTGCTGGCCATGGCGATGGTCCTGGGTCTGGGCTGCGCCGCCTTCGCGGACGAGGAGCCCGCCGAACAGGCCGATGAAGATGACGCGGTATTTGACCTGACGGAAGAAGAGCTGGCCGCGCTGAAGCGTATCGGCGAGGAGACGGAGGAATGCGCCAAGCTGGTGCTCTTAAACGACGCCGAGGGCGACATCATGTCCGTCAATATCCGCGCGGCCGGGGAAACCGAGTGGTCGCTGAACCTGCTGGAGGACGGCGAGCTGTTCCAGGCGGAGGAAATGGTCATGCTGTGCTTCGAGCCGGAGGCGGATACCCTGTACGACATCCAGTTCGTCTTTTCCAATTACACCGGCAGCGCCGTCCATGACGTGGACTTCGCCGACGTGGAGCACGCCAGACTGTGCCGCCAGTGGAACGGGCTTACATATCTGGTGTACACCAGCGTGGAGACCGGCGAAAAGGTGGATACCTCCGAGGCCGAACAGGCCCGGGCCGAGGCGGACCTGACCGCCAGCGTGTCCGGCGGGAGCGATGAAGACACGTCTTCCTCCGGCAACAGCGGCGGAAGCGGCTGGACCGGCGGGTGGACCGGCGGCTGGACCGACACCGGTTCTTCCGGTGGAGATGACACCGGCGCCTCCGGCGGCGACGAGGGCTGCCTGGACGACGGGCTGTTCTGGTAATGACAACACAGCAGCGCCAGCACGGCTTTGATAATTTGCGGGCCGTGGCCTGTGTGTTCATCGTCCTGCTGCACACGGTCTATTCCACCACGTTGATGTACGGCGTGAAGCTCACCACGTTCTGGCAGGTGGCCGGATTTCAGGCGGCCGCAAACGAGCTGATGTGGGCGGTGCCCTGCTTCGTGATGGTGACGGGAGCGCTGCTGCTGCCGCCGGAAAAGGAAGTGGGCTACAGGCGGCTGTTCACCGGGTATATCGCACGGGTGGTCAAGGCCATCGTGCTGTTCGGGGCGCTGTTCGTGGCGCTGGAAATGATCTTTGACCCGGAGCAGCGGACCGCGCAGCACGCGCTGGAGGGGCTTTACGAGATCTTCTCCGGCGGCGGATGGTCCCATATGTGGTATCTGTACTGCCTGCTGGGGCTGTACCTGCTGCTGCCGGTATACAAGAAGTTCACGGCCAGCGCGGATGAGAAGGACGTGGCGTATGTGCTGGCGGTGTACGCCCTGTTCGAGGCGGTGCTGCCCCTGCTGGGCATATGGAACATCAAGTGCGGGTTTTATATCCACGTGTCCAGCATATATCCCTTCTGGCTGCTGCTGGGCTATTGGCTGCGCCGGTGGGGCACGAGGTTCCCCCGCTGGGCGTACGGTGCGGCATTTATAACGGCCACGGTGGTCATAGCCGGGGCGAGCTACGCCGCCACATGGCGGCATCTGACGCTGGACGGGCTGTTTGGCTATTCCTCCCCGCTGGTGATCGTCCAGGCAGGCGGTCTGGCAGGCTGGTTCTTCCAGAGCCGGTCCGACGGTACCGATAAGGTGGGCCGGGTGCTGGGAAATATCGACCGGCATTCCTTCGGCATCTATCTCATCCACATGGCCTACATACGCCTCATTTACAAGCACCTGCACTTTGACCCGTTGCGCATTGGAGCTATCCCCGGCGTGCTGGCGGTGGCGCTGGCGGCGTTCCTGCTGGGGTACGCCACGGAATGGGTGCTGCGGCGGCTGCCGGTATTCAAGAAGATACTTTGAAACAAACAAACGCCCGGGAACGAGAGTTCCCGGGCATTGCTATGTAGTTTTTCAGGTCTTTACGGTGTCGGTGGCCGTGAGCTTGTCCAGGCGGACGCCGCTGTAGGACGCGCCGAAATTCCAGTCCACGGTGAGCTCGTTTTCCGAGCCGGTGGGCACGTCCATGGTTATCTTGAACAGGTCCGTCTTTGTCTCCACGTTCTGCGCGACCGTCAGCCGGCCAATGTCATAGCTGGCGCTCTGGTCGCCAAGGGTCACGTCCACGGTGGTGCGGCCGATGGCCAGGCTGTAGGAGCTGACCGTGCCGGTGATGGTGACGCGGGTCGTCCCGCCGCCCAGGTCCTCCGTGGACCAGTCCACCAGCAGGTCCATGGGCGTGCCGGTATCGGACTTACAGCTGCCCGAACGGGAGGGCACGCGGGTGGGCTCCGGGGTGGGCGTGACCGGTACCATGGTGGGAGGCGGTCCCTGGGTGGGTACGGCCGTGGGCTCCGCCGTGGGTTCCGCCGTGGCCGTGGGTTCCGGGGTAGCGGTGGGCTCCGGGGTAGCGGTGGGTTCCGGCGTGGGCGTCAGGATGGGCGACTCCTTTTTGGGCTCGGGCGTGCTGGCCGCGCTCTGGCCGGTCACAGGACCTCCTGTGAACAGCTCGGCCAGGGACAGGCCACGCTCCCCCGCCAGGTTCCGAACCTCCACAAATAAAAACGCCTCCATGCCGATCACCGCGATCAGCACAAGCACAAGGATGACGATGGCGAACTTTTTCATTGGGTATTCTCCTTTATTTGGCGCGCCTTATTCCGCAGCGCCCGTCTCGTCGTTGATGAACTTGCCGGCAAAGACTGTCATGAGCAATATCTGCATGTCGAGCCAGACGCTCCAATTCTCTATGACGCCGGTACTTTTGTACCGCTTGCGGTACAAAAGTCCTCGCTACGCTCGCCGCGCAAAGCGCGGGGCGTCAGATCCCATTCGAGGCGGGGCTCCCGCCCCCCTCGAGCGTTTAATGACGCCGGTACTTTTGTACCGCTTGCGGTACAAAAGTCCTCGCTACGCTCGCCGCGCAAAGCGCGGGGCGTCAGATCCCATTCGAGGCGGGGCTCCCGCCCCCCTCGAGCTCCCCCCTGCTTGACGTACGGTCCCGCTGTTAAGTCCCGCCGGTTTCGTCATTGATAAACTTGCCGGCAAAGACTGTCATGAGCAATATCTGCATGTCAAGCCAGACGCTCCAGTTCTCTATGTAATAGATGTCGTGCTCGACGCGCTTTTCGATGGAGGTATCCCCCCGCAGGTCGTGGACCTGGGCCCAGCCGGTCATGCCGGGGCGGACCTGGTGCTTGACCATGTACATGGGGACCTCCTGGCGAAACTTCTCCACAAAATGGGGTACCTCCGGCCTTGGGCCCACCAGGCTCATGTCCCCCTTCAGCACGTTCCACAGCTGGGGAAGCTCGTCCAGAGAGCACTTGCGCAGAAAGGCGCCAAAGCGGGTGCGGCGGTCGTCCGCCTGACCGCTCCAGCCGTCCTGCTCCCGGTCGTTCATGCGCATGGAGCGGAACTTATACATGGTGAAGCGTTTGTTGTCCTTGCCCACCCGCTCCTGCTTGAAAATGACCGGGCCGGGTGAGGAAAGCTTCACCCCGATGGCGCAGGCCAGCATCAGCGGCGACAGCAGCAACAGGGAAAGCGCCGAGCCCACGATGTCCTCCGCCCGCTTGACGAACGCGTTCACCCAGCTGTCCAGCGGGATATAGCGGATGTTCATCAGGGGTATGCCGTCCAGAGAGTCGATCTGGGGGTTGGGGGACATGTATTCCTCGTAAAAGGGGATGATGTAAAGCCGCACGCCCGCCTGGTTGCAAAGGGTGATTATCTTCGGCATGCGCCACACGTCAGCCGGTTCTAATGCGGCCACCACTTCATCCGGGGCGGTCTCGTCCAGGAGCCTGGCCAGGTCCCCAAAGCCGCCCAGGCGGCTAAGGCCGTTGTTCTCGTCCTCCTCGGATACGTAGCCCAGGGCGTTGTAGCCCAGCGCACGCTCGGCCTGTATCTCCCGCAGGTATTTTTGCGCCAGCGGGCCGCCGCCCACCAGCAGCACGTGCTTCTGGTTGTACCCCTCGCTGCGGGCCTTGTGCAGCGCGGCGCGCAGGACCCAGCGCTTCAGGGTCAGGCTCCCGCCGCTCAGCACGAACGCCACGGCCAGCAGACCGCGGGAGTAGTTCACCATCCGCTTGTCCAGGAACATCCAGCCCAGCAGAATGGCCATGACCAGGGCCGTGGCCGCCCAGAGGCGCTTTAATTCCCGGCCCAGACGGGCGCGGCGGTAGCTCTGGTAAAGGCCAAAGGCCGCGTAGGTGAAAAGCTGCGCCACCGTGTATATGGCGCCCATCAGCATGTAATTGCCCAGAGGTATCAGCGCCACGCCACGCAGGACGGTGAAACGGAACCAGTACGCCAGCGGGAATGCCAGGAAAAGCATCACGGCGTCGCTGAGCACGTACAGCTTATTCAGTATCTTCTGGTTTTCTCTTATCATGTTTAAATTCCTGCGCCGCCGATGGGTTCGGCATAGATCACCTTGTCCGCGATGGCGGGAAAGGCGTTCGCCAGCGTCTCATAGCTCAGACCGGTCAAGGCGGGTATGCCTTTGCGCAGCTCCCTGACCTGCTCGTCGTCCGGGGCCGGCGGGGCGGTCTTCTTTTTGGCGTGGCTCTCCGGCATGTCCTTCCCGTCGATGATGAGGCAGGTATTGCCCTTGTCCACGATCTCCCGGGCGAGGTTCGCGGCGGGAAGGCCGGCGCCGATCACCAGGCAGTCATAATGGCCGTGCAGCTGCTCCCAGGCCTTTTTGGCCCCGTCCAGCTTCAGGGTCTTGTCCAAAAACTGCTGGTAGAGGGTGCACAGTACCGCCGTGTCCCCCAAAGCGATCTGCTGGCCCTTGTGCAGCCACAGGACTTTGGTGCATAGCTGGCGGACCTGGGTCAGGGAGTGGGACACCAGGATGGTGGCCGCGCCGCCGGCGATGATCTGGCGCATCTTGGCCTCGCTCCGGGCGCGAAAGGCCCCGTCGCCCACGGACAAGACCTCGTCCAAAATCAAAATGTCCGGCTGGACCATGGAGGCGATGGAAAAGGCCAAGCGGCTCTTCATGCCGCTGGAAAGCTGCTTGAAGGGCCGGTCCTGAAAGTCCTCCAGCTCCGCAAAGCGGATGATCTCGTCGTAGGCGTCGTCCATGAACTTGCGGGTATAGCCCAGCATGGCGCCCCGGAGATAGGTGTTCTCCCGGACGGTCAGCTCCTTGTCAAAGCCGCTGGCAAGCTCCAAAAGAGCGGCGATGTTGCCCTTGCGCTTCACCGTGCCCTCCGTGGGCTCCATGATGCCGGACACGGCTTTTAACAGCGTGGATTTGCCCGCGCCGTTGCTGCCGATGATGCCCAGCATCTCCCCCTTGTCCAGGGTGAAGGACACGTTCTTGTCCGCCCAGAACTCCTGCACGTGGTAATTGTGGGTCAGGCGGCGCATGACATATTCCTTCAGGCCGATGTTCTTGAAGTCCCCGGAAATGTAGCGGATGGAGACGTTTCGTACTTCCAGTATGCTCATGACAGGCCGACCTCACACATAGTACAAAAATTCGGTGTTGCACTTTTTGTAAATGGCGCAGCCGATGACGAGCACCACCGCCACGTCCGCCAGGATGAGCATGTGATAGGCAAAGCCGGGCACCACCGAGTCTATCACGATCAGCCGGAAGTACCGGATGAACACATACACCGGATTGAGAAGAAAGAGCCGCTGGTACTGCTCCGGAAAACGGGTCACCGGGTAGAAGATGGCCGACATATACATCAAAAGCTGGGTGAACACGTCGTAAAGGTATTGTGTGTCCCGGAAAAAGACGTACAGCGCCGACAAAATCAGGCCCACGCCGATGTTGAATATCGTCAGGCCGCAGATGGGGTAAAGAAGGCACAGGAACTTCCAGGTGAAGGGCAGGCCGTCAAAGGCCACAAAGACAAAGAACACCACTAAGATAAGGCCAAAGTTGATAAGCGCCTGGACATTACGGGACAACAGAAAGAGGTACTTGGGCACGTTCACCTTGGTGAAGATGCCGGCGTTTTCCATGATGGTGCCCATGCCGCCTTTGGTGGCGTCCTTGAAAAAGGTGAAGACCAGGTTGCCGCAGAACATGTATATGACGAAATGGGGCGTGTCCCGCCCAAGAAGGCGGGTGAACACCATGGCCATCACCAAAAGTTGCAGCAGCGGGGCCAGGATGCTCCAGCCCATGCCCAGGACGGTGCGCTTATATTTCTTTTTAAAATCGCGTTTTACCAGTTCCTCAAAGAGGAACTGGTAGCGTTTCAGAGTTTTGGCTGTGCGGGCAAGGCCCAGTTTTTGGATGGGACCGGGCTTTTTGATCCCCGCGGTCGGGCTGGCGCTCATAGCTTCTTGCGGACGACGATGTTCTGCCCGTCCAGACAGTGCTCGCTCCGGGAGACAAGCTGGCATATGATACGGCCCACGTCCTCGGGCTGCATGATCTTGGACTGGTCCTCGTTGGGGGCCAGCTTCCGGCGCAGGGCCGTGGCGCACCGGCCGGGAGAGATGCAGTACACCCGGATGCCGTATTCCGCCAGCTCCTCCGCCAGGGTCTGGGACATGCTCACCACCGCCGCCTTGCTGGACGCGTAGCTCAGCCAGCCCGGACGGGGGGTGATGCCCGCCGTGGAGGCCACGTTCAGTATCTTCGCGCCGTCCTGATTCAGGCGCATGTATTTCGTGCACTCGCGAATGAGCATGAACGGGGCGAACACGTTCGTCTCATAGGTAAGGCGCATGCTCTCCAGGGTGGTGGTCAAAAGAGGCTGGGGGTCCGTATAGCCGGCGATGTTCAAAAGGCAGTCGATCTGGCCCGTCTCGCCGTATATGCGCTCCACCAGCGCCGGAATGCCCTCCAGATCCCCCAGGTCGTAGGCGAAAAGCTCCACCCGGGAGACGGTCTGCATGCGGCTTTTCGTCTCTTCCAGCTTATCCATCGACCGGCCGATCAGCGCCAGGTATTCAAACTCGCCCGCCTCGGCCACCGCAATGGCCGCAGCGCGGCCGATGCCGCTGCCCGCGCCGGTAATGATGCAGGTCCTCATCCGTCAGTCCCTCCCGACAATGTACTCTCTGTATATCGCTTCGCCGGCTATCAGGTCCACGGAGTCGGTGACCTTGATGTTGTTGGGCGTGCCCGGAAGGACCCGGATCGGAGCGTTGGTGTAGTGGTAAAGAAGGCTGGTGTCCTCGGTGAAGATAAGGCCGTCCTTCGCGGCCTGGTCATAGGCGGCCAGCAAGGGCGTGCGCTTGAACTTCTGGGGGAGCTGGATGTTCACCAGGCTGTCCCGCTCCAAAATGCCGCCGATCATGCCGTCTTTCTGCACAGAGACGGTAAAGGGGATGTCCAGGCCGTATGTGGCGCTGTCGGCCTCGCAGTCCATCAGCGCCTGAAATTCGCCGGTGGTCACGAATGGCCGGGCTGCCTCGTGGATTATCACGTCCTCGTATTTGGCCGCCTGCACCCCAAACCAGGCGGACTGCTGCCTCGTCTCGCCCCCGTCCACGATCGTATAGGGCTTTTTCAGCATATAGGCCGCGATGTGCATTTTCAGCAGGTCTTTATACTGGCTGTGACAGGCCACGATGACCTCCCCCACCCGGTCGATGCGTTCCAGCCGCTCCAGGGTGTGCAAGATCATGGGTTTGCCCGCCAGGGCCAGAAACTGCTTCGGGACCTCCCGGTGCATGCGCGAGCCGGTGCCGCCGGCCAGGATAACTACGCTGTACACTTATTTGTCACCTCTCGATGATATTCTTGACGATGTAGTCCATCTGTTTTTCCGCCACGGGACCCTGGTTTTCCGGGGAGTAGAACACCCGCTTGACCCGCTGGCGCTCCGATTCGTACTCGTCCTGGCCCTGCAGGAGCTTTTCCAGCTCCGCGATGAGCTGGTCGGAATAAAAGGCCCTGGGGCCGGGGGTCACGTAGTCGTAGTCAAAGTTGAACTCCCAGCGGGAAAGATAATACTCCAAATCGTAGCAGTAAAACACCACCGGCCGGTCCAGCAGCAAAAAGTCCGTGTAACAGCTGGAATAGTCCGTGACCAGCACGTCGGTGTACTTCAGGAGCATCTGCGGGTCCACTTCGTAATTCAGCGCGGAGATGTCCACGATGTTGTCGTATTTTTTGGTCCTGTCCTTGCCGCCGGTGTTGAAGCGGTGCTGCTTCACCACGAAAGTATAGCCGTATTTTCGCAGCATGGCGGACAGCTTTTCGTAGTCGATGGAGCTGCCGACGCTCTCCGGGCCGTTCTGCCGCACGTTATAGGCCCGGTAGGTGGGCATGTACAGGATGACCTTGCCCTTTTTGAATGGCTCGGGCAGTTGGCCCTCTTCCAGGCTGTCGTCAAAAAACACGTCGTTGCGGGCCTGCCCCAGCTCCAGCACGTGGTCGGCCGGGACATTGTAGGTCGCCGGGTAGTAGGCGCTCACTTCCTCGCTGGTGCTGATGAGATAATTTTCCCGAGCGGCGTTTAAGCCGGCCCAGCGCAGATTGTAGCTCCGCTGCAACGACGGTGGCGCCGCCATCCACTTGCCGGAAAAGGCGTTGGGGTTGCGGTACCACACCCTCTTCAGACCCACCCCGTGCCAGGTGTTCACGCTCACCGCGCCGGAGGCCAGGATGTAGTCAAATTCCTCCTTGAGGGAGTTGGTGTGGATAAGGGTCCCGGCCCGAAGCTGCAGCCGCCGGCCCTGAAGGCTTTGGAGCATGCACGCCTCGTAGCCCAGGGCCTGGACAGTCTTCAATACCGCCGGGTTTTTCGTGACCCACACGCAGCGCAGGTCCTTGTACTTTTGCGCCTGGAAGAAGAGATATTTCGGGTTGCCGGAAAAGCCGTTGCCCTCCTCCGCCGTGAACAGGACAAGGTTCTTGTCCCGCGGCAGGAGCCGCAGCGCGTAGTACACCGCCTCCACCAGCGTCCGCTTGACCGCCTTGCGCAGCGATGTGCCGGGTCGCGTAAACAGGAACGTGACGAACCATAATACGGCCAGCACAGCTATCGCGATCTGCATCTGTCTTTCGCTCATAGAATACCTTTCTCTTTTTAGCCCATGGGGGAGTGGCCGTGGCGCTCGGATTCCGGCGGGGGCGTCATGTAGTCGCCGAACATGCGCGTCAAAAGCCCGTCCCAGC
Source organism: uncultured Oscillospiraceae bacterium (assembly GCA_947624395.1). Taxonomy (GTDB): domain Bacteria; phylum Bacillota; class Clostridia; order Oscillospirales; family Oscillospiraceae; genus CAJOIG01. The sequence continues at coordinate 10,302 of CANQKA010000019.1, read as the reverse complement.
CGGCGGGTACGGACAGCATGTGGCCCTCAAAGGGAAGCGCCGTGGGCTGGGCGAACCAGTCCGCCTCGCACACCTCCCGGGGGTAGCCGTAGATGCCGCCCACGTTGGCGTAATGCTTGCCGGTGGACAGCCTGTCCATCATCCGGCGCAGAAAAATGCGCATGGACACCAGGCGCTTCACGGAAAAATGGCGCATCAGCCGCCACAGGGGGAACAGATACTTGTGTTTGAACGTGCAGACAAAGCCTTCCTCCGTGTGGTAGAGGATGGCGTTATTGAGCACGTGCAGCCAGCCGAAATAAAACTGGGCCGGTGCCTTCCCGTCCGGGCACCTGTCCAGGGGGAAGATGTCGATAAAGCCCTCGTCCCGGCCCATAAGCTGGGCGTAAGGCCGGACAGGTCCACGGCGCAGCTTGGCAAACACGTGGGGGTAAGTCGGGTCCGTCTCAGATGTCTGGACGTAATAGTCCGGGCCCAGAGCGTGCCCACGCACGCACAGGTCCATGAGCCGCTCAAAATCCGGCCGGGGCACGATGACGTCCATATCGTCATCCCAGGGGATGAAGCCCCGGTGGCGCACCGCGCCTAAGAGCGTGCCGCCGGTGAGGTAGTAGCGCAGATCATTCTCCCGGCAGACCCGGTCCAGTTCCAAGAGACCGGCCAGCTCCGCCAGCTGCTTGGCGCGCAGCGCGCCGTCACGTTCGTCCAAAAGGCCCTCTCCCTCCCCCGTCAGCGGATATACTCTATCTTCGGCCGGAAGACAAGCCCCTGGGCCATGCCCTTCGCCAGGGTCCACAGCCGCCACAGGCGGTGGTTCCGGGCGCGGGTCAGTATCCACCAGGCGCTGCGGGCACAGCGGGCCAGGTAGTGTACCACGCCGCGCAGGCCCTCCTGACGGTACGTGTAGCTCTCGTTGCGGAAGGATATGCGGTAGCGCTCCAAGCGGGCCAGACCGTCCGTGGCCACGTTGCTGCCGCCGTTGCGGGCCATGGCGTGGGTGACCACGCTGTCCCGCACCAGATAACAGGCCCGTCCGCCCCGGACCGCCACGCGGCGGGTGTATTCGATGTCGTCGCCCCAGATGAAGTATTCCCGGATGGGCAGACCGAAAGTCCGCACTGTCGCGGCCGGGAAGAGAAGCGACACGAACGTGGCCTGGTCCACCCGGACCACGCCGCTGTCCGCCAGGGCCGGCGGCGTTTGCTCCCGGCTGGGTCTCTGGCGGTTCATCACGCAGGGGTTCCCGTCCGTCCAGAGAACAAGGCTGGACACAAAGCCGTAATGGTCCGGCCCGCCCAGCAGCCCGTCCGCGTCCAGCAGCTTTTCCAGCGCGTCCGGGCTGGGCATGCAGTCGTCGTCCATGAGCCAGACATAGTCCCAGCCGCCTTCCACCGCCCAGCGCATGCCGCTGTTGAAGCCGCCGGCGCCGCCGGTGTTGTTGGCAAGGCGACGGTACCGGACGCGGGGCTCAGCGGCCGCGCATTGGGCCAGCCACCTGTCCGTGCCGTCCACGGAGGCGTTGTCTATCACCAGCACGTCGCAGGGCCGGGTCTGGGCCAGCAGCCGCGCCACGCATTCCTGCAAAAGCGCCAGCCGGTCACGGGTCACCACCACGGCGGCGACTTTCTTGCTACTATCCATGTTCCCTCGCAAACTTCCGCCGCAGAAACGCCGCGATCTTCCGGGGCCAGTGCTGGCTCTCCATGTTCACAAGCGGCGTCTCGCGGCAGGCGACGCCCTCCGCCTCCAGCCACACGTCCAAAAGCCGCTCGCCGATGAAGCCGAACACACGCCGGCCATAGGCGTCGTAGCCGGACAGGTCGATGCGCTGTTCCAATTCGCCCAGCACACCGAAAAGCCAGGAGCAGTACTTGTCCAGGGTGGGCCGGTCCATGATCAGCATGTTCCACCGGTGGCCCCAGGTCCGGGCCATCACGGCGTCGAACGCGGCCGTCCAGCGCTGGCCCTGCTGGGACAAAATGTCCCGCACCCGGTCCAGGTCCGCGCCGTTGTGGGCGTGGGCATACTGGCTGTAATTCGTCTCGATATAGTACCGCCGGGGCCGCGGGACGATGACCGGCGCTTTTTGCAAAAGCTTCGCGGCCTTTTCCCCCGTCAGCACACGGGACCACTTGGGCCCAAAGCGCCGGAGGGCAAAATAGCGACGGTAGTGGCACAGGCCCACGGCGTCCGCTTCCAGGTTCTTCCAGGCCCAGTAAAGGCACGTGAGCTCGCAGTACTCGGCGTTTTTGGCGCTGATATTGTCGCCGGTGTCGTCCCCCTGCCAATCAAGGGGCTCGTGCAGCGCACGGCCGGCCTGGACCGGGAGATAGACCGGGTCCTCCGGCATAGGGTAGCGCTTGTGCGCGGCCACCACGATCTGCAGCTTCATCCGTCCCTCTCCCGCGCTGATATTGCAGCGCCAATCATATCACACAAGGGCGCTTTTTGCAACATTTTATGTCATCTTTCCGTCGCCCTCGCCCCCGGTGGGACAGCTTGTCAAAAGCGGCTGCCCATGCTATAATGCTTTTTTAAGAGGTGTGTCGGATGGAAAACGATATTGTCGGCGCGCTGCTGGCCTTCGTTCTGGGCTTGGCGCTGGCGTGGGTCGGGTTCTTGGCCGGCCGGCGGGTGCTGGAAAAAAAGCCGGAGGGCTACGTGGCCTTTCAGAGCGTAAAACAGATCGTGCAGGTGCTGTTTCTGGCGGCGCTGCTGGTGCTGGGGCCGCGTACGCCCTGGGACACCACATGGCTGCTGGTGGGCGGGTGCCTGGGGGTGACGCTGCCGCTGCTGTGGTTCACCCCACGGCTGGTCCGGCTCACCGGCGCACAGCGGAAAAAGGAGGACAGGGACGATGGGTGAGAGCTCCCCTGTGGTGATACCCCTGGGCGGGATACTGGACGTGACCGGCGAGGTGGTCATGATGTGGGTCATACTGGCGGTCGCGCTGGTCATCTCCCTGCTGGTGCGGCGGGGCCTGAAAGAGCGTCCCGGCCGGTTCCAGAACGCGGTCGAGGCGGGCGTGGAATATCTGGACGGGTTTCTCACCGGTATTCTGGGCCGGGAGCGGGCCAGAAAATACTTCGCGTTTTTGGCGTCGCTGTTCATCTTCATCATCTTCGCCAACTATTCCGGGCTGTTCCCCGGCGTGGGGCAGACGGCCTGGTTGAAGGCCCCCACCTCCTCCCTGTCGGTGACGGCGGGGCTGGGCGTGGTGACGTTCCTGTTCTTGCAGGTCGCCGGTCTGCGGGTGGGGACAAAGCACTATTTCAAGCGCTTCGTAAGCCCCATGTTCTTCATGCTGCCGCTTTTACTGCTGGACGAGTTCATAAAGCCCGCGTCACTGGCGCTGCGGCTTTTCGGCAATATCTTCGGCGAGGAGATGGTCACCGAGGAGCTGTACCACATCTTCCCCGTCGGGGTGCCGCTGGTGATGATGATCCTGAGCCTGCTGTTCTGCGCGTTACAGGCCATGGTGTTCACCATGCTCACGGCCATCTATCTGGAAGAGGCCACGGAATTGGAATAAAACACGAATAACACAAAGGAGATATAAATCATGAGATCCGAGATCATCGCCATCGCAGCCGCCGTCGCCATCGCGGCCAGCACCATCGCCCCGGCCATCGGCCAGGGCATCACCGCCAGAAGCGCCATGGAGAGCATCGCCCGCCAGCCGGACGCGGCCAAGGACATCCGCTCCACCCTCATCGTCGCCCTGGCCCTCATGGAGGCTTTGACCATCTACGGTCTGCTTATCGCGTTCATGCTGGTGTCCAAGATCTGAAGCCGCTATGACCATCCAAGTATCGGTCCTGCTGTGGACCGTGATATGCTTTTTGCTGCTGGTGGCAATGTTGCGCAATTTGCTTTTCAAGCCGGTGCTCCGGACGCTGGACGAGCGTCAGGAGCGCCTGGATAAGGCCGCGGAAAAAAGGGCGGAGTATGAGCGCATGGAGGCGGAATACGCCGCCGAGCTGGACAGCCACCGGGCCAAGCGCCTTACCCGGCAGCAAAAGGAGCTGAAGGCCGAGATGGAAAAGCTGCGGGCCGACGACCGGGCATTGCTCAAGGCGGCCAACGAGACACGCCTGCGCAAGGTGGACCGGTACAGCGTGAAGGCGGAGGCGGATTGCGAAAAGCTGCTGACCAGGCTGAGCGAACAGGCCGACGAGCTGGCCGTGTCCTTCGCCCAGAGCCTGACAAAGTGACATGACATGAAGATCCAATACGTTATCATCAACTTCCTGCTGCTGGCGGGACTGCTGGCCCTGGTGGGGCGAAAGACGCTCAAGCGCGTTTTCACCGACCGCAGGGCCCGTATCCTGCGGCAGCTGGACGAGGCGGAGGCCATCGAGCACGCCGCGCCGCCGGTCATGCCCGACCCGGACCGGGCCGCCATAGGCGACGAGCGCCTGGAAACTGCCGGTCAGGCCGCCAGGGAAAAACTGGCCCAGGAGCAGGCCGCCACCCGCGCAAGCCTGGCCGAGGTCGAGGCCTTCGGCGAGCGGGAGTGCCGGGAAGTGCACCGGATCATGATCCAGAAGACAAAGCGCAAGTTCTTCCAGGTCATGAAGGAAAAAGTGGCCGAGACGTTCTCCAAAGAGCCGTACCGGAGCCGCATGCGGGCCAAAGAGGCCGATCAGATCGACGATATTCTGGCCCATATCAAGCTCACGCCGGGGGATATGGCCTATCTGCGCTATCACGGGGTGCTGTACGTGACGCTGACCTCCACCTACCCGCTGGACCCGGCGCTGGTGAAAAAGGTGGACGACGCCACTACCGACCTGCTGGAAACGGTGCAGGGCAAGACTTCCCTGTGGGTGCTGGTGGACCCGACGCTCATAGGCGGCGTGCGCCTGCGCATCGGCGACACGGTGTACGACCACACCGTGGCGGAGGAGCTTTATCATTACGAAAAGAGCATCAGCCGCGCTCCCGTCACCAGCGACGAGATCATGGACGCGGTATTGCAGGAGTTCACCCAGAAAGCAAGGACGTTCGAGCCAAAGCTGCATATCTATCAGCTGGGCCGGGTATTGCAGATATCCGACGGCATATGCTGGATGGACGGCCTCATCGACATCATGTACGGCGAGGTGGTGGAGTTCGACCGGGGCGAGCGGGGCATGGTCCTGGACATCCAGCCGGAACGGGTGGGCTGCGTGGTCTTCGGGGAATACGAGACCATCGAGAGCGGCAGCCGGGTCCGGCGGGTGGGGCGCATCGCGTCCGTGCCCGTGGGCGAGGCGCTGCTGGGCCGGGTGGTGAACCCCATCGGCGACCCGGTGGACGGCGAGGGGTACATAGACGCCAGGGAAAAGCGGCCGGTGGAATGCCGCGCCCCCGGTATTTTGGACCGTGCGCCGGTGGACAAGCCCCTGCACGTGGGGCTCAAGGCCATCGACTCCATGGTGCCCATTGGCCGGGGCCAGCGGGAGCTCATCATCGGCGACCGCCAGACCGGCAAGACGGCCATCGCCCTGGACGCTATCATCAACCAGAAGGGCAAAAACACCGTGTGCGTGTACGTGGCCATCGGACAAAAGGAGACTACCATTGCCGAGATACGGGCAAGATTGGCCCAATACGGGGCGCTGGAATACACCACCATCGTGGCGGCCGCCGCGTCCGATTCCGCCGCCACCCAATACCTGGCGCCATTCGCCGGCATGGCCATGGCCGAGTATTTCATGTACGCCGGCCGGGACGCGCTCATCGTGTTCGACGATCTTTCCAAGCACGCGGTGGCGTACCGGGAGCTTTCCCTGCTGCTGCACAGGCCGTCAGGCCGTGAGGCATATCCGGGGGATATCTTCTATCTCCACTCCCGGCTGTTGGAGCGCTCCGCCCACCTGTCGGAAAATCTGGGCGGCGGGTCCATCACGGCCCTGCCCATCATCGAGACACAGGCCGGGGATATCTCCGCATATATACCAACGAACGTCATCTCCATCACCGACGGACAGATATTTTTGGAGAGCGAGCTTTTCCACGAGGGCCAGCGGCCCGCCATCAACGTGGGGCTTTCCGTGTCCCGGGTGGGCGGCGCGGCCCAGACAAAGCTGATGAAGCAGATGTCGGCCAGTCTGCGCACAAAGCTGGCCCAATACCGGGAGCTGGCGGACTTTACCCAGCTGGGGGCCGACATGGACGCGGACACGAAACGGGCGCTGGACGCCGGTGCGCGGCTGATGGAGGCACTGAAGCAGGGCCGGTTCCGGCCATTGGAGGACTGGCAGCAGGCGCTGCTGCTGTTCGCCGTGTCGGACGGGTACGCCGACGGGGTGGAGCTGGACGCCATGGAGAGCTTCGAGCGGGGACTGTTCGCCTTCTTCGAGGAAAAACACGGCCCCATCGTGGCGAGGCTGCGGGCCGGACAAAAGCAGCCGGCGGACGAGCTGGCGGAGATCCGGGCCGCGCTGGAAGAATACAGACACACCGTGGCCTGAGCCGGGGGCGGAAATAAGATGCCGTCGATACAAAATCTCAAAAAACAGCTCCGGGGCGTGCGCTCCACCCAGAAGCTCACCAAGGCCATGCGTACCGTGTCGGCCGCGAAATTCTCCCGGCTGAACGGCGAGTACGGCGAGTTCGCCGAGTTCGCCCGCCAGTGCCGGGAGGTATTTCGCCGGTTCCGGCCGGACTTTCTGGAGGCCGCCGGCGCGTGGAATATGAACGCGCCGCCCCTTTACGTGGTGATGGCCGGCAACAAGGGCCTGTGCGGCAGCTTCAACGCGGAGACGCTGAAGTTCGCCGACATGGTCCTGGACGCGCAGGAGGATCATTTGCTTATCGCCTGCGGGAAAAAGGCCGTGGGGCACTTTAAAAACCGGGGCGTGCCAATGGCGGGGGAATATGTGCTGGGCGACGAGCCCACCTTCGAGGAAAGCAGCTCCATCGTGGACCATATCTTGCAGCTGCACCGGTCCGGACAGGTCTCCGCCGTGCATGTGGTCTACCCCCGGTATGTGAATATGCTGACGCAGACGCCGGCGGTCAGCGAGCTGCTCCCCCCTGTGGACCAGGCCGGTGACGGGCCGGAGGGCGCGGTGCTGTGCGAGCCGGACCACGACGCGTTTGTCTCGGAAAGCGCGGAAGAGGTCTTTCACGCGATGTTTTACGACCTGGTGCTGCAAACGGCGCTTGGCGCCCAGGCGGCCACGCTGATGACCATGCGGGCGGCCTATGACGCCGCTACGGAATACTGTACCCGGCTGGAGGGCGAGATCAGCCGCAAACGGCAAAGCGCCGTCACCGCGGACGTGATCGAGACATCCTCCGGCAGTTGGGCGGAGGGGTAAAAACAATGGCGAAAAATTCAGTGGGAATGGTGGAGCGTATCACGGGACCGGTGGTGGACATCCTGTTCGACCCCCTGGACCTGCCTGAGATCAACCACGCCGTCACGATCGAACACGACGGCGGGACATACGTTTTGGAAGCGTCCCAGCATTTGGGCAACGGGGTGGTGCGGTGCATCTCCATGCAGTCCACGGACGGCATGTCAAGGGGGCTCAAGGCCGTGGACACCGGCGAGCCTATCATGGTCAGCGTGGGCGAGGAAACACTTGGGCGCATGGTCAACGTGCTGGGCGAGCCTATCGACAAAAAAGAGCCGATAAAGGCCAAGGAAAAGTGGCCCATCCACCACCCCGCTCCCCGGTTTTCCGACATCGTGGCCGCGGACGAGCTCTTGGAGACAGGCATCAAGGTGATAGACCTGATGACGCCGTACGTGAAGGGCGGCAAGATCGGCCTGTTCGGCGGCGCGGGCGTGGGGAAGACGGTGCTTATCATGGAGCTTATTCGCAACGTGGCCTTCGAGCACGACGGGTACTCCGTCTTCGCCGGCGTGGGCGAGCGGTCCCGGGAGGGCAACGATCTCTATAACGAGATGAAGCAGTCCGGGGTGCTGGAAAAGACGGCGCTTGTGTTCGGCCAGATGAACGAGACGGCCGGGGCGCGCCTTCGCGTGCCGCTGGTGGGACTGACCATGGCCGAGTACTTCCGGGAAGTGGCCCGGAAAAATGCGCTGCTGTTCATCGACAATATCTTCCGATTCTCCCAGGCCGGGTCCGAGGTGTCCGCCCTGCTGGGGCGCATGCCCTCCGCCGTGGGCTATCAGCCCACCCTGGCAAGCGAGATGGGCAAGCTGCAGGAGCGCATCGTTTCTACAGGCCACGGGGCCATCACGTCCGTGCAGGCGGTGTACGTGCCGGCGGATGACCTGACCGACCCGGCCCCCGCCACCACGTTTTCCCATTTGGACGCAACGACGGTGCTGAGCCGGAAGATCGTGGAGCTGGGCATTTATCCGGCGGTGGACCCGCTGGAATCCTCGTCCAGGATGCTGACCGTGGAGGGCGTGGGCGAGCGGCATTACCGGGCCGCGAAAGAGGTCCAGCGCATTTTGCAAAAGTACAACGAATTGCAGGACATCATCGCCATTCTGGGCATGGAGGAGCTGTCCGACGAGGATAAGACCCTGGTCAAGCGGGCACGGCGGCTGCAGCGGTTTTTGAGCCAGCCGTTCCATGTGGCGGAGAGCTTCACCGGCGCAAAGGGCGTGTATGTGCCGCTGGAGAAGACCATCTCCGGCGCGGAGGCCATCGTCGGCGGCGAGTGCGACGATATACCGGAGGCGGACTTTCTCATGTGCGGCGGCATCGAGGACGTGTACGCCAGGAGCAAAGAGCATGGAGCATGAAGTGACATTGAAGATCGTGACGGCCCACGGCGGGTTGGACCCGGTGGTGTGCCAGTCCGTGCACCTGCCCCTGTGCGACGGCGCCAACGGCCACGGCGGCGGCAGCTACGGCATACGCCACGGCCACGTCAAGGCCCTGTTCGCCCTGGCCCACGGCCCCTTGGAGGCTCTCGCGGAGGGTAAAACCGTCCTGCGCGGACAGTGCTGCGGGGGCTTCGCCTCCGTGGAGGACAACACCGTCACCGTCGTCACCGAGCAGTTCACACGGGACTGACAGCGGGAAAAATCCCTTGACAAACAGCCGGAAGATGCTATAATGTTCCGGTACTATGTGCGGGGTTGCTGGAATTGGCAGACAGGCAGGCTTGAGGTGCCTGTGTTCGTCAGGACGTGTGGGTTCAAGTCCCATACCCCGCACCATTGCGAGTGTTCTTACAGCATTTGAACGATGTTGAAAGAACACTCGCTTTTTCATGTCCAAAGCGAGGCAGAGTAGATTTCATTATGATGTTGTCACGCGCCTGCCTCGTTTGCGACAAGAGCATTTGGCGCATAGGTAACGGTGACGCCTCTCCTGGTGTTCACTGAAACATCGGGATAAGGGAGCGGCAGTTCAGCAGGGATGTCGATGACGCCAACGCAGTTATAATGGATCGTCAGCTTCTGTTCCCACACGCCATCCACCTTTTCGGCCTGATGGACCTCTATGTACTGGATCAGCTCGTTGAGCATACGGGGTGTCAGCTTTTTCGCACGGGTGTACTTTCGGACGGTGGAGATGAACATATCAGTTGTTATAGCTTGGCTGCCAGCCTTGTCGATCTCTACTTTCAGGGTCTTGATCTTCTCGGTCAGCTCTTTCTGCTCTTCCTCATACTTTTTGCTCATCCGTGCAAACCGCTCGTCGGTGATCTTACCAGCCACGTTGTCCTCATAGAGCTTTTCAAAAGCACATCCAACTCCCGATCTCTGGCTTGCAGAGCGTAAACTTCTTTCTTCATCGTTTCGCGCTCCGTCTCGGCGTTCTTCCGTGAACAACCCATGACAGCCTGGGCGAACAGCGTCTCGTACTTGCTGGCAAACTTCGTCAGCCGCCTGATCTCCCCTAACACCACCTGTTCCAAAAAGTCAACGCGGATGTAATGTGTCGATGTGCAGGTCCCACGATTGCCTTTGTAGTTGGAGCAGTTGAAATACCTGATTTCTGGGTTTCCCTGATTGAAGTGGTAGTGCAGATTGCAGCCGCAGTCGGCACAGACCAGCAGACCAGAGAACATACACGGCGTTCCGTCCTGTTTCTTGCGCTTGCGGACCTTTCCCCGCTTCTCCTGGACCTTCTCCCACACCGCCCGTTCAATGATAGGGGTATGAACATCTTTGAAAATCGCCCAATTCTCCGGGGCGTTATCAATGCGCCTTTTCAGCTTGTAGGACTTGGAGTAGGTCTTAAAATTGATGATGTCACCACAATATTCCTGAGCTGTGAGAATGTGGATAACACTTGAACCGCTCCAATGCGTTGGTGGCTGCTTTTGCCCCCGTCCAGGCCGTTTGACGCCCTTTGCGATCCAGTAGGCAGTAGGGGT
>CANQKA010000018.1 GCA_947624395.1 uncultured Oscillospiraceae bacterium | reverse complement strand
CGAGGTCCAGCGCATGGTCATCTCCAGCCATCTGGGCGTCAACTAAGTCAGGAGGGAAAGGTTAGAAATGAAAGTTATCGTATGTGTGAAGCAGGTGCCCGACACCTCCGGCAAGGTGGCGGTGAATCCGGACGGCACGCTGAACCGCGCGTCTATGGAGACCATCACCAACCCGGACGACATGAACGCCGTGGAGGCGGCCCTGAAGCTGAAGGACGAGACGGGCTGCAAGGTGATCGTGGTGACCATGGGTCCCCCTCCCGCGGAGGGGATGCTGCGCGAGCTGCTGGCCATGGGCGCGGACGAGGGATACCTCATCTCCGGCCGTGAGTTCGGCGGCAGCGATACCTACGCCACTTCTCAGATCGTGGCGGCGGGCGTGAACAAGATCGGCGTGGAGAAGGGCGACATCGTGATGTGCGGCCGCCAGGCCATCGACGGCGACACGGCCCAGGTGGGCCCGCAGATCGCCGAGAAGCTGCATCTGCCCCAGGTGACCTACGCCGCCGACATCCACAAGGACGGCGAGGACATCACGGTCAAGCGCATGCTGGAGGACGGCTACATGACCATCAAGGTCAAGACCCCCTGCCTGCTGACCTGCATCAAGGAGCTGAACGAGCCCCGCTACATGTCCGTTGGCGGCATCTTCGAGGCCTACAGCAAGCCCGTGACCGTGCTGGACTACGAGGCGCTGAAGGACGATCCTCTGATCGACGCCACCACCATCGGCCTGAAGGGCTCTCCCACCAACATCCTGGTCAGCTTCACGCCTCCCCAGAAGGGCGCCGGCATGATGCTGGAGGGCGCTGACATGGGCACCTGCGAGAAGCTGGCGGGTATCCTGGCCGGCAAGCACATCATCTGAGAGAGGAGTAAGAGAAAATGGCTTTTAATAATACGGATCTGGCTGCTTTCAAGGATGTATGGGTATTCTGCGAGCAGCGTGAAGGCAAACTGATGCCCACCGACTTCGAGCTGATAAGCGAGGGCCGCCGGCTGGCGGACGAGCTGGGCGTGGACCTGTGCGGTCTGCTGCTGGGCGACAACGTGGAGGGTATCGCCAAGGAGCTGGGCGGCTACGGCGCGGACAAGGTATACGTCTGCGAGCACCCCCTGCTGAAGGTGTACACCACCGACGCTTACGCCAAGGTCATCTGCGACGTGATCGAGGAGCTGAAGCCCGAGGCGTTTTTGATCGGCGCCACCAACATCGGCCGCGACCTGGGTCCCCGGTGCGCCGCCCGGCTGCACACCGGCCTGTGCGCCGACTGCACCCACCTGGACGTGGACATGGGCATTTACAAGGACTTCCTGCACGAGGCCTCCACGCTGGACGATGCCCGCATCGACGGGCTGAACAGCGCCATGGTCCTGGGCGAGAAGCACGACGTGTCCCGTGACCTCAAAATGACCCGTCCCGCTTTCGGCGGCCACCTGATGGCCTCCATCATCTGCCCCCGGTTCCGTCCCACCATGGCGACGGTCCGTCCCGGCGTCATGAAAAAGCGCCCCTTCGACCAGGCCAAGGCCGACGCCGTGCAGATCGTGAAGCCCGCCTTTGAGCTCTCTGAGGCCGACATGCAGACCGAGGTCACCGAGGTCGTCAAGGCCGCGAAGAAGCTGGTGGACCTGATCGGCGCGGACTTCATCGTGTCCGTGGGCCGCGGCATCAGCAAGGACGTGGAAGGCGGCATCAAGCTGGCCGAGGAGCTGGCTGCGGAGCTGGGCGGCGTCGTCGGCGGCTCCCGTGCCGTCATCGACAGCGGCTGGCTCTCCGCCGACCATCAGGTGGGCCAGACCGGCAAGACCGTGCACCCCAAGGTATATGTGGCTCTGGGCATCTCCGGCGCCATCCAGCACAAGGCCGGCATGCAGGACAGCGAGTGCATCATCGCCGTGAACAAGAACGAGTCCGCCCCCATCTTCGAGATCGCGGACTACGGCATCTGCGGCGACCTGTTCAAGGTCACCCCGATGCTCACCGAGGCCATCCGCGCCGCCAAGGCCGCGAAGTAAGGGTCTCAACGCAAGAACATAAAAGGACCGCTCAACGAGCGGTCCTTTTCACTATGGAATGGATTTAAAATATCTCTCCCCCAGTCAGCGCGGAGCGCTGACAGCCCCCTCGTCAGAGGGGGCCATATTCTTTACCGCGGTGGAGGATCAGCCTCCCTCTGACGAGGGAGGTGGCGCGGCGCAAGCCGCGACGGAGGGAGAGAAACATCAAAAGCCAACGCGTCCCCGGCGGGGCCGGGGACACATTTGGCTCAGCCGGGGACACATTTTAATTCACCGGGACCATAAGCCCGTGCAGGAGGAAGCGCGGGTCGTTGTAGTTGCTGGAATAGTCGCAGGTGGACATGGTTATCAGCTGGTAGTTGGTGGTCACGTTGGCGCTGGTGCGGAAGAAGGAGCTGGACACGATCTTGTTCAGATAGTCCTGGTACTCGCCGCCCTGGAAGTAGCCGGGGTAGTTGTCCATGCTGCTCTCCACGATGTGGGCCGCGATCAGGTCCACCCGGTAGTTCTGGGTGGGGGTCAGCAGGTACATGACCGGGTGCTGGTTATAATAGTCCTGGGTCACGTAGTTGTACACCGTGGCGAACATGGACCCGTCCTTCATGTTGTGGCCGTAGACGATGAAGTTGCTGGAGGTGACGCCGGCGGCGGAGTTGTAGTCGGCGAAAAGCGAGCCGGCGGTGTTGGGCTGGCGGTCATAGCTCCTGTGCAGATAATAGTCGTTGTCGCTGGTCTGCATGACCGGGTAGTTGATGCGAGTGTCCGGGCAGTACAGCCACGCGATGATGTCCGTGTTCACGGTGCGCAGATAGTTCCAGTCCACCGTGATGGGTACCTCGGACTTGGGCTGCTCCTGCTCCGGCTCGGGGGTAGCCCCCGGCTCCGTGGTGGCGTTGGGCTCCGCCAAGCCAGCCAGGGCCGCGTCCGCCAGGTCGTTGTACGCCGAGCGGTCCCGGTGGTAGTTTAAGAGGATGGACCCAAGCTTGACGCCCGCGAACAGTACGCCGCCTACGAGTATCACCACAAGGATGATCAGCGGCACGCTGGTCTTGGCCCGACGGCGGGGCCGGTATTCCTCCGGCTCCACGGCCACCGCCCGCCGGTCGTAACGTGGAGGCGGGGCCTGATAGGCCCGCTGCTGAGGCCTTGCAGGGCGCTGGGGTTGGGGCTGGTTGGTCCGCTGTTGAGGCCGGGGCTGGTATGCCCGCGGCTGTTGCTGCTGGGGCCGCGCAGGGCGCTGGGGTTGGGTCTGATACACCCGCTGAGGCGCGGGGTCCGGGCGTATGGTGCGCTGGCGGGCCTGACGCTCCTCCTCTTCCGTGGGGGGCGTCTCCTCCAGCCAGTCTATGTCGTCCCAATCATAATCCGGCAATTCCACTTCCCGGCGAGGCGGCTGTCCGCCCCGGTCCTGCCGGTCACGGGTATCTCCCACAGGTCAACGCCTCCTGTCTGTCATCTTGAAACTGGTTTGAGTATAACATGCCTGTAACCATTTTGCAATCTTTTCTGACAGAAATGACATGATTTCGGCGGTATACTGCAAAATGCTGATGGGCTGGGTCCGGGAGGCCGCCGCGTTCGCGGATATGAAATAGTATATGTGCCTTGGCGTGGCCGCGTGAACGCCAAATAAACCCGGACTTCCAAGGGACAACCCCTCCGTCACGGCTTTGCCGTGCCACCTCCCCTTACACAGGGGAGACATGCGTCGGAAGAATTTCGAGGATTCGGGCGTCCGGCAAGCCAGACGCCGTCATCGGTCGAAATCCTTCTTCCTGTTCCCCACGCGGTAAACGTGCCGCGTGGGGGCCGAACAATAAGGAAGAGGATTGAATTATTCTCTCCCCCAGTCGCCGCCGAAGGCGGCGACAGCCCCCTCGTCAGAGGGGGCCTTTTTAAAAGGAAAATTCATTAAAAAAAGCCTCCCTCTGACGAGGGAGGTGGCGCGGCGCCCTTTGGGGTCCCCACGCGGCACGCTTGTCGCGTGGGGAGAGGAGACGCCGCGGGCTATCCGGGGTTTGCCGCTTGCGGCGAATCCCGGCCTAGCCCAGCGAGCGGCGACGACGGAGGGAGAGAATCATTAAAATCCCACGCGTCCACGGCGGGGCCGGGGACACCATGCCCGGAACAAGCATAGGGCCAGGGCGGCGGCGGAGACGCACGCGCCTATGACCAGGCCCGGTGGGGTGTAGCGCATGTCCAGGGTGTGGACGCCGGGGGTCACGGGGATGGCCATCAGGCAGTCCTGAATTTCCGTGGGCTGCACGGTCTGGCCGTCTAATTTGATGCGCCAGCCGGGGTCGCAGGGGATGGTCAGGACCAGAAGGCTGTCCCCGTCGCCAGTGGTGAATTCGCCGGTGAAGTGGGCGGGGGAGCGCTTTTGCAGGGGGCAAGCGCCGTCCGCCAGGGCGGTTTGGTAATCGGTCAGGGCGGCGGCATTCTCCGTGGCGAAGGCGGCGCCGGTCACGGTCAGGTCCCCGGTGGTCTGGACCCGGACGGCGATGGGTTCGCCGGCGGGAAAGTCGCCCAGGTACAAGGTGCCGTTGGTCTGGCCGGTGGCGTAGTAGGCCAAAAATTGGCCGTTGACGTAGACCATCACACCGGGCCAGCCCTGCACGTCGATGAAGCCGTACAGCGGGCCGTCCTCAGCGGGGGTGACGGTATATTCCAGCGCGCCGGAGGCGCCATTGTCCGGGGTGTAGAGGCCATTCCCGGCGTCGGTCAGGCCGTCCAGGGTAAGAGCCGCGCCGGCGGGGGTGTAAATGGCGGCGTCCAGCTCCGGAGCGGCAGCGCTATACAGCGCCTGGGTGTAGGCAAAGGGGTCCGCGGCGTCGATGGCGCCGGCGACGGCGGTGTCCGCCGTCCAGCCAACGGGTAGGGCGGTGGGGTTTTCGTACACGGTATAGGTTTCGGCGGTAGCGGCGGCCGGATAGGGCTTGTTCAGCCGGGAGGCGGCCAGGTATTGGATGCCAAGCAGGCTGTCCGCGCCGGCGGTCACGTCCGGGCCGTACAGGGCGAAAAGGCCCTTGTAGCAGGGAACGCCAAGACGGGCCAGAAACGCCAGGCTCTTTTGGGAGATGTTGGAGCTGTAGTGGGAGATGCCGTCATATCCAAAGAGCATGGGCTCGCACCGGTCTTGGTCAAAGCTCTCCGGGCTCTCCACGCGGACAAGCCCGCCGCCTGTGTCGATCAGGGACAGCGCGGCGGATTTTTCCGTGACGTATTGGGCCCAATCGGCCGGGTCCGAGGACGTCTCCGTGAGATTCGACAGGGAGAGCTTGGCGTTCAGACCCAGGTCGGCCATATGGGCCAGCAGGATAACAATGCCCAGCAGCGCGGCCAGACGCTTGCCGGTCTTGGGCCGCAGTATGAGGTACAGCGCCGCCGATAACAGTGCGGCGACGGCCACGGTCCAGACGGCGACGGATGTATTTACCAGGTCTTTCGCGGGGCTGGTCAGGGCCAGAATGGCCACAAGGGCCGTGACGGCCACGGGCAGGATGAGATGCCAGGGGCGGGTCCCCTCCCGGAACTGGGCCAGGGAAGCGTCCCCGGCGGCGATGAGAAGGAAGCTCAAGAGGAAGCTATAGCGATAATTGTACCAGGCGGGCACGTTCATGCCGTGCCAGATGAGGTCCAGGGCGGATACCCAGAAGGACAGGACCAGCACCGCCAGCAGCAGGGCCGTGCCGATACGACGGCGGCGGGGGATATGGCCGTTGGCGAAGTATAGGGCCGCCAGGGAGAGGGTCACCGCGCCGCAGAAGATGTTGGGCAGGCCCGCGGGGGTCAGCTCGTTATAGCGGAAGGAGCCGGGCAGCAGCTTGGCAAACAGGCTGGCGAGGGGGAATTTGGCGGTCAGGGTCAGGGCGGACAGGTCCAGGCCCGCCTTGCCGCCCATGAGGGAGAAGAACGCGGGCAGCAATATTACCGCCGCCATCGCGCCGGCGGCGAGACTGGCCAGGGCGAACACGCCCACGGTGCGCCAGGAGGGTTTGCCGGGGCCGGTCAGAAGCTCGAACAGGAAAAAGAGCACCGCGAACAGGCAGAGAATATAGCCGGTGTAGAAATTCAGCGCCAGGGCGCCAGCCAGAGAAAAGGCGTAAAGCCGCCAGCGCCGGTGTTCGACCAGGCGGGAAAGGCCTAAGGCGATTAGGGGCAGTAAGATCACGCAGTCGTGCCACTGGTAGTTGATGCTGTAGGCCAGCATATAGCCCATGAAAGCGTAGGCAAGCGACGCCAGCAGCACCCGCCAGGACCAGCCGTGGCGGGTCCCGGCGTAGATGCCCATGGTCAGGCCGCACAGGCCCACCCGGAGGATGTAGAGAACACTCACCGCGTCCAGCAGGTTTTCCATGGGGAAGAGACAGGCCAGCAGGTTTAGCGGGCTGACGAGGTAATAGGCCGTCACCCCGGCCATGTTGCCCCCCAGGGCCATGCTGGGCAGGTAGAGGGTGCTGGCCTTGCCCGTCAAAAGCTGGCGCAGGTAGCCCAAAAAGGCCAGGTATTGGCTGGACATGTCCAGCACGCCAAGGCTCCGGCTGCCAAAGGGCGCAAGAGCGCACAGGGCGAACACCACCGCCATCAGGACCATGGGCAGCAGCGTACAGACCAGCAGTATACGGGAGCGTTTCGGGGCGTTTTTCATGGGGTGCCTTTCCACACAATAATATTACGGTTGATTATACCAGAAAACCGGACAACGGACAAGCATTGTGGAATGGTAACAATCCCTCCGCCTCGCTTTGCTCGGCACCTCCCCTTACACAGGGGAGGCTTTCGATAAGGAAGAGGATTTAAATTATCTCTCCTTCCGTCGCGGCTTGCGCCGCGCCACCTCCCTCGTCAGAGGGAGGCTGATTCTCCACCTGGGCATAGAATATGGCCCCCTCTGACGAGGGGGCTGTCGCCGCCGTTAGGCGGTGACTGGGGGAGAGAAACATTAAAATCCCACGCGTCCACGGCTCTGCCGGGGACACCTTTTAGACAAGCATTGCCAATGGCGGGGAACTCTGTTATAATGCTCTGGCTCTGCATTGATATTATAAGGAGGGCACGGTGAAAGATGGAATTTGACTACAGGAAATTAAAAGACCCCGGATTTTTTGCGGAAAATCGCGTGCCGGCACACTCGGACCACGCCGTTTACGCCTCTCAGGCGGAAAAACTGGCCGGAAAAAGCAGTCTGTGCCACAGCCTGAGCGGCTATTGGAAGTTCTTCTGCGCCCGGAACGAGGGGCAGGTGATACCCGGCTTTGAGGCGGCGGGGTTTGACTGCACCGGCTGGGAGGACATCGCCGTGCCGGCCCATATCCAGATGGAGGGCTATGGGAAACCCCAATACGTGAACGTGCAGTATCCCTGGGACGGGCACGAGGAATTGGAGATAGGCGAGATACCCACGGACTTCGATCCGGTGGCGTGCTATGTGAAATATTTTTATCTGCCCGAGGCGATGCGGGGCAAGCGGGTCTTCGTGTCCTTCCAGGGGGCGGAGAGCTGCGTGGCGGTGTGGCTCAACGGCCATTACGTGGGCTACGGGGCCGACTCGTTCACCCCGTCGGAGTTCGACCTGACGGACTATCTTGTGGACGGCGAGAACAAGCTGGCGTGCCGGGTGTATAGATGGACCGCGGGCAGCTGGTTGGAAGATCAGGACTTTTTCCGGTTTTCCGGGCTGTTCCGGGACGTGTATCTGTACGCGCTGCCTGAAGTGCATGTGCGGGACGTGCGGGTGCGGACGGTGCTGGACGACGAGTATCGGGACGCGGTGCTGGACGCGGCGGTGCAAGTCCAGGCGGCGTCCAGTTGGACATTGCGGCTGACGCTCAAGGACGGGGAGCAGGTCATCGCCCGGGCGGAGCAAAGCGGCGACGGGGACAGCGCGGCGTTTTCTGTCCCGGTGCGTGCGCCGGAGAAGTGGAGCGCAGAGCGGCCCTATTTGTATGAGCTGGAGATCGAGGCGTGTACGGCGGACGGTAACGTGGCGGAGATCGCGGCGCTGAAGGTGGGCTTCCGGCGGTTCGAGCTGAAGGGCGGGGTCATGTGCCTGAACGGCCAGCGGATCGTGTTTAAGGGCACCAACCGGCACGATTTCTGCGCCGAGACGGGCCGGGCCATCACGGTGGATAAAATTCGCCGGGACCTGGTGCTCATGAAGCGCAACAACATAAACGCCATCCGCACCAGCCACTACCCCAACCACAGCGCGCTGTACGCCCTGTGCGACGAGCTGGGGCTGTACGTGATAGACGAGAACAACATGGAGAGCCACGGGGCCTGGGACCCGGTGACCAGGCGGGTCAAGCCCATCGAGTACGCCCTGCCCGGTGACAGGATAGACTGGCAGGATATGTTGCTGGACCGGGTCAATTCCACGTACCAGCGGGACAAAAACCACCCATGCGTGCTCATTTGGAGCTGCGGCAATGAGTCTTACGGCGGCAGCGTGATATACGAGATGAGCCAGCTTTTCCGGAAGCTGGACGACACCCGGCTGGTCCATTACGAGGGCGTGTATCTGGACCCCAGGCGGCCGGAGACCACCGATATCGAGAGCCGCATGTACACTCCCGCGGCGGAAGTGCGTGAATTTTTATCCAAAAACCGGGGCAAGCCGTTCATCATGTGCGAGTACACCCACGCCATGGGCAATTCCAACGGCGGGATGGATAAATATACGGAACTTGCATACGAAGAACCGCTGTATCAGGGCGGGTTCATCTGGGACTTCATCGACCAGGCGGTGCGCACAAAGGACAGATACGGCCAGGTGGCCTACGGATATGGCGGGGATTTCGACGACCGGCCCAACGACGGGGATTTCAGCGGAAATGGAATTTTATACGCTGACGGCGGCGTGTCCCCCAAGATGCAGGAGGTCAGGTATAATTATCAGAATATCGTTGCATATGTGAATAAGAACAGCGTGCGGGTGGTGAACCGGCATCTGTTCACCAATACGGCGGCTTATGACTGCATCGTGACGCTGGCCCGGGACGGGATAGAGGTCGCCAGGGCGGCGCTGGACACGGACGTGCCGCCGCTGGAAGAGCGGGAGTATCCGCTGCCCTTCGGAAAGCAGACCGTGGGTGGGGAGTACGCCGTGACGGTGAGCTTTCGGCTCAAGGAGGACACGGCCTGGGCCCAACGGGGGCATGAGATCGCCTTCGGCCAGGGGGTCTACCAGGTCGAAAAACAGCATGCAAAGATCGCCCGTCGGCCGCTGCGGGTGGTGCGGGGCAACACCAACCTGGGCGTGCAGGGCGATGGGTTTGAGGTCCTGTTCAGCTACGCCACCGGGGGGCTTGTGTCCTATAAGTTCGGCGGGGTGGAGATGCTCAAGACCATGCCCGTGCCCAACTTCTGGCGGGCGCCTACGGACAACGACAGGGGCTGGTTCATGCCCCAGCGGCGGGGCCAGTGGAAGCTGGCCAGCATGTACGCCAGCGCCCACGGGGACGGCCGGTTCTTCGGCCAGGAGTCGCCAAAGGTCACGGAGGAGGACGGCGCGGTGAGCGCATGCTTCACCTATTACCTGCCCACGACGCCGGCGGCAAAGTGCCAGGTGACGTATACCGTGCGGCCTTGCGGGACCGTCCAGACCCATTTGCACTACGACCCGGTGGAGGGGCTTGGGGACATGCCGGAGTTCGGGATGCTGTTCAAGCTGGACGCGGATCTTGATCGGGTCAAGTGGTATGGGCTTGGGCCGGAGGAGACCTACGCCGACCGGTGCCGTGGCGCAAAGCTGGGCATTTGGGAAAGCGCCGTCAAGGACCGGATGGCCCGGTATTTGTGGCCCCAGGAGTGCGGCAACAGCGTGGGCGTGCGCTGGGCGGAGGTCACGGATTATAAGGGTCATGGCCTGCGGTTTGTGGGCGATGGCATGAGCTTTTCCGCCCTGCCCTATACGCCCCATGAGATCGAAAATGCCGCCCACGGGTACGAGCTGCCGCCGGTGCACTATACGGTCGTCCGGGCCGCGCTGGCCCAGCTTGGCGTGGGCGGGGACAACAGCTGGGGCGCGCCGGTGCATGAGGAGTTCCACATAGACGTGTCCGGGCCGGTTGATTTTGGGTTTAGTTTTAGGGGGATATAAGATTTTCTCTCCCCCAGTCAGCGCGGAGCGCTGACAGCCCCCTCGTCAGAGGGGGCCTTTGAATAAGGTATAGTCACCGCGTGAAGGTGCGGGAGGGTTGAGGGGAGCCGTCGTAGGCGACGCCGCCGGCGGTTTGGACGGAGACAACGTTCTCCGGCTCCACAAGACGGTTGAACACGTACATGGTCCGCCACATGCCGGTATACGCCGGGTCGTCCCGGGGGTACTCGGTCCAGGTGGCGTCGGTCACGCCGTCGCCGTCGTCGTCCTCTTCGTGCTCGATGCCCGGCGCGCCGAAGTCGTCCGGCGCGGTGAGCTGGCCGAACTGGGTGTTGTCCACGTCCCGGCCCCGCACGGTGTAGGCGCTGCCGCCGGCATAGGTCAGGGTCAGGTCGTGGATGCCATCGTACCAGTCGTCCAGCACCACGCCCATGGGGGATACCGAGACGGTGTGGCCGTCCTGGGCCGTCAGGGTCACGGCGGGGACGAGCTCGCCCACCGGGAAGGAGATATATTCCTCCGTCGTGTCTATATCCTGTTCGGTGCGTTCCTCCCCGGTGTACGGGTCGGTGAAGGTGTGCTCACGGCCGTTGTAGAGATACTCGGTCATGACCAGCTCCAGCGTGTCGCCCTCGTGCAGGTCCAAGGGACAGTAAAAATACGCGGTCAGGTGCTTTTCTGTTTTGGTAGAAGCGGCGCTGTCCAGGTATATGTGGCTGTTGATATACGCGTTGTCTCCCGCCAGACGCAGGCGGGGCACACTGGAGATCCAGCCACGGGATCTGTCGATCTGGAGCATGTTGCCCATCTGGCCCCCGTAGCCCTCCATCAGAGGGAAGCCGTCGGGGCAGGACATGGTGAAGGTCAGGGCGCCAATGCCGTTTTCGTCCGCCACCAGGCTCTCGGCGGTGAAGGTGACGCCCTCCAGCTGGAAGCTCTTGTGGATGTCCGTGACCTGAGAACCCACCAGCGCTTCCGCTTTCTCCTGGTCCACCGGCTCCCGCTCATAGGCGGGGACGGTGACGATCTCGCCGTCGGGTTTGTCCGGGTCCGCCAGGGCCTCGTAGGCCGACCTGCTGTCCACGCCGGTGTCGCCGAAAACGGTGTCGAAAAATCCCGCGTGGGCGCCGATGGCGTAGGCCGTGATGGACAGGGCCAGGACCACCGCCGCCGCGATCAGCGTGGTCAGGCTTATCCTGCGGGTCTTTTTTGCGGGGCTTTGGCCGGGGCGCAGCTCGATGATCTTGCCGCCCTGTTTCTGGGCCGCGGCCAGCGCGGCGCGGATACGCTCGTCCGCCGCGGGGGACAGCTTCAGCTGGTCATAGGCTGTCTTAAATTCCTTAGCCATAGCGCACCTCCTCCAGTTTGCCCCGCAAATGCCGCCTTGCCCGGTCCAGACGGCTGGTGACGGCGGTCTGGGAAAGGCCCAAAATTTTCGCCGTCTCCGCCGTGGACCAGCCCTCGTAATAGTATAGATACACAGCCGCACGCTCGTTGTCTGAAAGCTCCATCACCGAGCGGAACACGTCGCTTTCCTCCGGGGTCTCGAACGCTATGTCCTCGGTCAGCGGCTCCGTCCGCCGGCGGTTCGCGGCCCGCAGCATGTCCCGGCATAAATTGGCCGTCACCGCCGCCAGCCACGCCCGCTCCTTGCCGGGGGCGATGGTCCCCCGGTATTCCAGCAGCCGCAGGAATACCTGCTGCACGGCGTCCTCCGCGTCCGGTATGGATTTTAAAAAGCTCAGGGCCAGACGGTAGACCATGTTTTTGTGCGCGTCGTACAGCGCCAGCACATCCAACGTTCCTCACCTCTCTTATGGTAGACGACACAGCGGGGGCAAATGTCACGGGCGGGGGGAAAATAATTGCGGGACTAGGCAAAACGGGGTCCGTTTGGTATAATCATACCATAAATATTGAACATAAGGAGGGCATACCATGATCCTTTCCAAGCTCAACGGCAAGGACGATCTTGCCGTCTACCCCGCGGCCATACGCCGTGCGCTGGAGTGGCTGAAGACCACCGACGTGCTGGCACTGCAGGCCGGGACGGTGCACATCGAGGGGGACGATATCTACGTGCTGGTCCAGGACCTGACCACCAAGGCCGACGCCAAGGCCGAGGTCCACAGGAAGTACATCGACCTGATGTACTGGCCCCAGGCCGGCGAGCGCATCGGCGTGGCGCCCTATACCGGGCGGGAGGCCGTGGTGGAGGATAACCCGGAAAAGGACAAGACCCTGTTCGACCAGGTGGAGGAAGAGCGATTTTTCGTCACCGAACCGGGGGATTTTCTGGTGCTGTTCCCCTGGGATGTGCACCGGCCCGGTCTGCGCATCGGCGACGAGCCGGTCAGCTTCCGCAAGTGCGTGGTGAAGATCGCCATGAAACTGGTGTGAGGGCCTAAAGACGCGGCACGGCCTCTCCTTTTATGGCCCCCTTGTGAAAGGGGGCTTTATAAGGTATTGCGCCACAGGCGCACAATATGGAAGGCTCCCTTGTGCAAAGGGAGCTGTCGCCGCCTTTAGGCGGTGACTGAGGGATTGTTACCAAGCTGGGATGTATTACCAAGACTGGTAACAATCCCCCCGGCCCTGCGGGCCACCCCCCTTTACACAAGGGGGGCTTTTCGTCAGAGCTCGCATAGCTAGGTCGGGATTCGCCGCAAGCGGCAAATCCCGAATAGCCAGCGGCTCTTCCTCTCCCCACGCGACAGGCGTGCCGCGTGGGGGCCCCGGACAACAAGGAAGAGGATTTAAATTATCTCTCCTCCAGTCAGCGCCAAGGGCGCTGACAGCCCCCTCGTCAGAGGGGGCCGGATTCTTTCCTGCGGTGGAGAATATGCCTCCCTCTGACGAGGGAGGTGGCTCGCCCGCCAGGGCGAGACGGAAGGAGAGAAGCATTAAAATCCAACGGGTCCACGGCTCTGCCGGGGACACCTTTTTTCGACAGCGGCGGGCGCCTGTCTCTCCCTTAGTCAAGCATCCGCGTGACAGCCCCCTCGTCAGAGGGGGCCTTTGAATAAGGAAGCGGCCCCGCTCGGTGAGCGGGGCCGTGCTTCGTTATATCGATTGTTACGCGAGGGTATCCAGCAGCTCGTGGAGCAGGTCGCAGAGCTGGCGGACCTTTTCGGGCTCCATTTTGACGCAGGCGGCCAGCTTTTCGGGCACGTCTACCGCCTTGTCCCGCAGGGCCTCGCCCTTTTTCGTCAGGGAGACGATCAGATTGCGCTCGTCCTCCTTGGAGCGGATGCGGTTCACGAGCCCCTTTTCCTCCAGCTTCTTGAACAGCGGCGTCAACGTCCCGGAGTCCAGGTGCAGGTATTCGCCGGCGGCCTTCACCGTCAGGCTCTTGTGCTCCCACATGACCATCATGGTCACATACTGGGTGTAGGTCAGGTCCAGCGCGTTCAGATAGGGGGTATAGCGCTTCACAACCTCCCGGGAGCAGGCGTAAAGCGGGAAGCAAAGCTGGTTGTCGAGCTTCAGATGGTCGTATTTTCCGGTAGACATGGAGCTATCACCCCTTCGGCTGTAATACCTGTACTATAGCATGTTCCGACGGCTTTTGCAAATGCCGGATACCCGTTCCGCCGCCATTTTGCCCGGTGGGCTTTGTGCAAAACGCCGAAGCCCCTGTCCCGCGTAAAACCTCGCTTTTTCTCCCATTTTCAGGCTTTATCCATTAGCTTTTCTACTATCCGGTTTTGGACAATTCTACCAAAATTCAGCAATTAAATTGTACGGTTTAGTCTATCTGTTACACACCCTGCCGACGGCTGTTGCTTTTGCCGGACAGGTATGGTATGCTCATGCCGACAGAGTAGGGACGGCCGCGTGACGCCGGGGTTTATCCGGCGGCCAGTGCCGGGGGAACGGGAAGTTGTCCCCCGGACGAAACGGCGGCGCCAAAATCTTGCCTTGGCGCCTGAGCCTGCGGTGGCCGTGCCCGCATTCCGCTGGAGGGAATTTGATATGAACGCCAAACGTCTTGTGACCGATGGGCTGTGCGCGGCCCTGTACGTGGTCCTGTCCACCTTCCTGAGCCTGAGCCTGGGACCTATCAAGCTGTCCGTGGACGGCCTGCCCGTGCTGCTGGCGGCGCTGCTGTTCGGACCGGTGGACGGGGTGGTGGTGGGGCTTCTGAGCGGCTTTCTGGGCCAGCTTCTGGGGCCGTATGGCATCTCCGCCACCACGCCGCTGTGGATGCTCCCCGTGGGGGTGCTGGGCCTGATCGTGGGCCTTTACGCCAAGGGGCACGGCCCGGATATTTCCAGGGGCCGGCTGGCTGTGCTGGTGTTGATCGCGCTGGTGGCGGATACGACGGTGACCACCGCCGTCATGTACGTGGACTGCCTGGTGTACAAGTACTCCTTCATCACCTACTCCCCCTACATCGTCTGGCGGTACGTGGCGGACGGGATAAAGACCGTGATATACACGCTGGTGCTGCCGCCGCTGACGGGGGCAATACGAAAGGGAACGGGTAACACATGAGAGTGATGGCCATCGATTACGGCGACGCCCGGACCGGCGTCGCCGTGTCCGACCTGACCGGGACGATCGCGGGGGAGAGCTTCGTCATCGCCCAGTGGGACGCCCAGGCGCTGGCGGACCAGCTTGTCCAGGCCGCCAAGGAGCGGGATGTGAGCACGCTGGTGCTGGGTCTGCCAAGGAACATGGACGGCACCGAGGGACCAAGGGCGGCAAAGGCCCGGGCCTTGAAAGCCCTGCTGGAACAGCGGGACATGGCCGTGGTCCTGTGGGACGAGCGGCGGACGACCGTGGACGCCCACCGCATTTTGCGGGAAAACGGCAAGCGGGAGAAAAAGCACAGGGCCACCGTGGACGCCGTGGCCGCGGCGCTGATACTGGAAGGGTATCTGGGCAGCCTAAGTTGACGGAAACAGGGATCTGTGCTACAATTGCAACTTGATTTGTGTCAGAAAGCAAGAGGTGGTTCTTCCAAATGGATGATGGCAGTTGGCTGTCTATCCTGTTTTTAGTCCTTCTCGTGGGCATGGCTGTTTACTTCGCGCTGGCGGAGACGGCCTTTGCCTCTGTGTCCAGAAACCGGGTCAAGGTCCGCCAGGAAAAAGGCGACCATAGGGCGAAAAAGGCCATGTGGGTGCTGGACAATTTCGACCGGGCCATCACGACCATTTTGATCGGCACCAATATCGCCCACCTGGCCGCGGCGGCGGTGGTCACGGTGTTCGTGACCCACCACTGGGGCATGAAAGCGGTGGTATGGGGCACGGTGGCCACCACGCTGGTCCTGTTCTTTCTGGGAGAGATGCTCCCCAAAAGCATAGCCAAAAAATACAGCGAGCGGTTCAGCCTTGGTACCGCCGGTTCGCTGTGCTTTTTTATGCGCTTTTTCGCCCCCGTCTCGGCGGTGCTCACCGCCATCGGTCAGGCCGCGGCCAAGCTCAGTAAAGGCGAGGGCGAGGTATCCGTGACGGAGGACGAGTTATATGACCTCATCGAGGACATGACCGACGCGGGCAGCCTGGACGAGGAACAGGGCGACCTGGTCCAGTCCGCGCTGGAATTCGCCGGCATTACTGTAGAGCACGTGCTCACCGCCAGGGTGGATATGGCGGCGGTGGACGTTGCCTGGCCGGCGGAGAAGATCGTGGCCTTCATCCGCTCCCAGCGGCACACCCGCCTGCCCGTCTATGAGGGCGACACGGACCATATCATCGGCATATTGCAGATACGCAAGTACATCAAAGCGTGGCTGGCCCAGGGGGACAACGTGGACCTGCGGGGGCTGCTGGACGAGGCATATTTCGTGCCCGCCACGGCCAACGTGGACGACCTGCTGCCCGAGCTGAGCCGCAACCGGCTCAATATGGCCGTGGTCACCGATGCCTGGGGCGGGACATTGGGCGTGGTGACCGTGGAGGACATACTGGAAGAGCTGGTGGGCGAGATCTGGGACGAGGAAGACGAGGTGGAAGAGTACTTCCGGCCCGTGGGCGGCGGCCGGTACGAGGCCGACGGCCGGTTGGACGTGGGGGAGCTTTTCGAGCGGCTTGACTGGAAAGACCCGGAGGACGACGAGGCGCTCATTCACAAGCCCCTGGCCGAGTGGACGCTGGAGCACTTCGACCTGATGCCCGCCCAGCGGGATACGTTCACATACCACGAGCTGGAATTCACCGTATCCGACGTGTACCGCCATCGGATACGCAAGGTGACGGTCCGGCGGCTGCCCGAGCCGGCGCAGGAAGGGGGCGAGGGGAAATGACGGCCTATATCCTGGCGCTGCTGGTGTGCCTGGCCCTGTCGGCGTTTTTCTCCGCCTCGGAAATGGCCCTTTCCTCCGCCAACAGATTGCGGCTGGAGGGTCTGGCCGAGGACGGCAACAGCTCCGCCAAGGCGGCGTTGTCCCTGCTGGACGATTTTGATAGGGCCCTGGGGGCCATTCTCATCGGCAACAATCTGGTGAACGTGGCGTCCAGCTCCATAAGCTCCGTTATCGCCATCGGCGTGGCCGTAAAGACCGGCGTGGCGGACGGTCTGGCGTCCACGGCGGCCACGGTGATCGTGACCGTGCTGGTTATCATATTCGGCGAGACAATGCCGAAAATTCTGGCCAAGAAAAACGCCAACCGGCTCACATTGGCCGTGGCGGGACCTATCCGGGCCCTGGCGCTGGTGCTCTCGCCGCTGGTGTGGTGCGCGGTGCGGCTTACGCGGCTCATTACAAAGCCCTTCAAGGGCGAGCGGCCCGAGGACGTGCAGGAGGCGGCCGTGGAGGAGCTGCAGTCCATCATCGAGACCGCCCAGGACGAGGACGTGCTGGACGACGACCGGGGCGAGCTTTTGCAGGCGGCTTTGGACTTCGGCGACGTGTCCGCCAGTCAGGCCATGACCTCCCGCGTGGACATGATGGCCCTGGACGTGGAGGACAGTTTGGAGGATATACTGAAACAGGTGGAGGATTCTCCCTACTCCCGACTGCCGGTCTACGAGGGGGATACGGACAATATCATCGGCGTGCTGCATTTGAATACCCTGTACCGGGCGCTGCTGGAAGGCGGAGACATCAATATCCGGAGCCTGCTCACCCAGCCATGCTTCGTGTACAAGACGGTGAAGCTTCCGAACCTGTTGGAGGAACTGCGCCGGCGCCAGACCCACCTGGCCGTGGTCACGGACGAGTACGGCGGCACCGCCGGGGTCATCACCATGGAGGACGTGCTGGAATACCTGGTGGGCGACATCTGGGACGAGACGGACCGGGTGGAGGAACAGGAGATCGTAAAGACCAGCGAGGACAGCTGGGAGCTGGACGGGGACCTGCCCATCGGGGACTTTTTGGAGCTGGTGGGCCTGGACGAGGACGGCTTCGACTTCGACAGCGAGACCGTGGGCGGCTGGGTCATGGAGCTGAACGAGGGCTATGCGCCACCGGGATGCCGCCTGGAATACGGGGATCTGGCCATCACGGTGCTTCAGGCCGACGGCAAGCGGGTCGAAAAGGTCCGGGCCGTGCGAAAAAGCGAATAAAAAGGTCCGGGGAGCGGAAACGCTCCCCGGAATGTTTTATGTCTCTCCCCCAGTCAGCGCCAAAGGCGCTGACAGCCCCCTCGTCAGAGGGGGCCGCCTTTTATTTATAGGTATTTGACCACGGCGTCGCCGGTGGCGACCAGTTCGTCGTGCTGGTTGGCGCAGGTGGTGCGCAGCTTGTAGATGCCCTTGGCGGGGTTTAAAACCTCCGTCACGGTCACGGTGGCGGTGATGGTGTCCCCGATCTTCACCGGGGCGGTGAAGTCCAGCGACTGGTGCAGATACACCGTGCCGGGGCCGGGAAGGAGCATGCCCAAGACCGTGGAGATGTACCCCGCGGGCAGCAGCGCGTGGGCGATGCGCTCCCCGAAGGGGCTTTGGGCCGCAGCGGCGGCATCTGTATGGATGGGGTTATAGTCCCCGATAATGTCCGCCATCGCGTACACGTCGTGCTCGGTGACGGTGCGGGAAAAGCTGGCGGTCGCGCCCGGTTCCAGGGTCATCAGCCCACCTCCGCCGCGTGGCGCATGTAGGGGTTGAAGCGGCGCTCCCGGTCCAGAGTGGACGTGTCCATGTGGCCGGGGTAGACCTCATAGTCGCCGGGAAGCTGGTAAAGCCGCCGGAGGCTCCACAGCAGCGCCGGCATGTCCCCGCCGGGAAGGTCCGTGCGGCCGCAGGAGTCCCGAAACAGGGTGTCCCCGGTAAAAATGGCCTCGCCGCAGATAAGGCACACGCCGCCGGGTGTGTGTCCCGGCGTCTCCATCACGCGAAATTCCAAACTCCCCACGTGAAACGCGTCCCCCTCGGCGTAGAAAACCGCGCCTTCCGGCGGCGTGAAGCGAAAGTCCCCGTCGCCAACGTCTTTTTCGTTCATGCACAGCGTGGCGCCCGTCTCCTGCTGGACCGAGGCCGCCGCCATGGTGTGGTCAAAGTGGCCGTGGGTCAGGAAGATGTACTTGGCCGTGAGGCGGTGTTCTTCCAGGTAGTTCATGATGGTGTTCGTCTCGTCGCCGGGGTCAATGACGGCGCATTGCAGCGTGTCCTCGTCCGTGACGATGTAGCAATTCGTCTCGATCTGGCCGACGGTCAGGCATTTTATCAGCATGGTTCAAAGCTCCTTTGTATCCAGAAGTATGGTGACGGGGCCGTCGTTCTGGCTGCGCACCTGCATGTCCGCGCCAAAAACGCCGGTTTCCACATGAAAACCCCGGTCCCGGCACGCTTCGATGACCTGCTCGTACAGGGGGATGGCCTGTTCCGGCCGTGCCGCCAGGGTAAAACCGGGCCGGCGGCTGCGGCAGTCCGCAAACAGGGTGAACTGGCTGATGATGAGCAGATCATTGGCCCCCGCGTCCGTGGGGTTCACGTTCATCTTGCCGGCGGCGTCCTCGAAAATGCGCAGGCCGCATATCTTGTCCGCTATTTTGGCGGCCTCGGCGGGGCCGTCGTCCACATGGACCCCCAGCAGCACCAGAAAGCCCTGGCCGATCTGGCCGTGTATCTGGCCGTCTATCTCCACCGAGGCGTTTTTTACCCGCGTGACAACAGCGCGCATAGTTATATCCCTCCCCGGTTTATCTCCCGCACGCCCCGCACGCCCTGCAGCCGGTTGACGATGGTTTGCAGCTCGGCGGCGTGGGTCACTTCCAGGGTGATGATGACGGTGGACACGCCCTTGCCCGTGTCCCGTGCGTTCAGGCCCCGGACCTTGGCGTTCAGGCTGTTGAGGACCGTGGCGATGTCCATGACAAGGCCGTTGCGCTCGTCGGCGGTGATGTAGAGGTCGGCCGCGTAGCTGTCCGTGATGCGGTCCGCCCAGGACACGGCGATCCACCGGCCCTTGTCCTCGTCCCGCCGGTAGTTCACGCAGTCCCGCCGGTGGATGGACACCCCCAGACCGCGGGTGATGAAGCCCACGATGGGGTCGCCGGGTACCGGCGTGCAGCAGCGGGAGAATTTGATGAGGCAGTTGTCCAGCCCCTCCACCAGCACGCCCTGGACGGCCTTGAGGGCCTTCTGCTGCCGGCGGTCCGCCCGCTCCTGCATCTTGTCCAGCTCCGTCTTGCGGACGGTGGTGCGGTTGCGGACGATCTCGTCCCGGATGCGGCCCACCGCGTGGGAGGCGGTCATGCCGCCGTAGCCGATGGAGGCGTAGACGTCGTCCATGTCCTGCACGGCCATGCGCTTGAGGATGTGGGGGAGCATCTCCGGATCGTTCACGTCCGCCATGGACAGGCCGATCCGGCGGGCCTCCGACTCGAACATGTCCCGGCCCTGGACGATGTTCTCCTCCCGACGCTCCTTTTTGAACCACTGCTTGATCTTGGAGCGGGCCTCGCCGCTCTTGGCGATGGTGAGCCAGTCCCGGCTGGGACCGGAGGAGGAGTGGGAGGTGATGATGGTGACGATGTCGCCGTTCTGCAAAGGATAGGCGATGGGCACGATGCGCCCGTTGACCTTGGCGCCGGTCATGGAGTTGCCCACGGCGGAGTGGATGGCGTAGGCGAAGTCGATGGGGGTGGCGCCGGCGGGCAGGCTCTTCACGTCCCCGTTGGGGGTGAAGACGAACACCTCGTCGTCGAACAGGTCCATCTTCAGGTCGTGGTACAGGTCCTGTACGTCGCCGGTCTCCTGCTGGGTCTCCAGCAGCCGGCGGATCCAGGCGAACTTCTCCTCGTCCCCCTCCCGGGAGCCGGCGCCGCCGGATTTATACTTCCAGTGGGCCGCCACGCCGTACTCGGCGGTGACGTGCATCTGCCAGGTGCGGATCTGCACCTCGAAGGGGATGCCCTCCGTGCCGATGACGGTGGTGTGCAGGCTCTGGTAGTTGTTGGGCTTGGGGGTGGAGATGTAGTCCTTGAACCGGCCGGGCACCGGGCGGAACATCTCGTGGATGATGCCCAGGACGTTGTAGCAGTCCGCCAGGTCGTTCACGATCACCCGGAAGGCGCACAGGTCAAAGATCTCTTCCACGCCCAGGTGCTGGGCGTACATTTTCCGGTAGATGCTGTAGATGTGCTTTAAGCGGCCATAGACCTTGCAGGTCACGCCCTCTTTCGCCATACGGCTCTCGATGCGGACCTCCATGTCTGCCAGAAACTTTTCCAGCGTCTGGCGGCGCTTGTCCAATATGCTGGTGATCTCCCGGTAGCCCACCGGGTCAAGATATAAAAGGGACAGGTCTTCCAGCTCGTCCTTCATCTTTTCCACGCCCAGCCGGTGGGCGATGGGGGCATAGACCTCCATGGTCTCACGGGACTTGGAAAGCTGCTTTTCCGGGCTCTGGTACTCCATGGTGCGCATGTTGTGCAGCCGGTCGGCAAGCTTGATGAGTATCACCCGGATGTCCTTGGCCATGGCCAGGAGCATCTTGCGCAGGTTCTCCATCTGGGCCTCTTCCAGGGTGGTGTACTGCACACGGGTCAGCTTGGTGACGCCCTCCACGATGTTGGCCACGTCCGCGCCGAACAGCTCTTCCAGCTGCTCGTGGGTCACGTCCGTGTCCTCGATGGTGTCATGCAGCAGCGCCGACATGACCGACTCGTCATCCAGACCCATCTCCGCCGTGATGACCGCCGCGGCCACTACGTGGGTGAAGTAGGGCGAGCCGTCCTTGCGCTTCTGGCCCTCGTGGGCGGCTTGGGCGAAGTCAAAGGCCTGCCGGATACGGGCCAGGTCCGCGTTGGGGCTGTTCTCCCGCAGGACGGCGGCCAGTTCTTCAAAGGCCGCGTCCGGTGAAAATGCTTCCATTGATTTAACTTCTCTCTTCCTGTGAGTCTGTCAGTTTTAACGGCTCCGATTTAAGCTGCGAGGGGAAAGTGAATTCCCCCTCGCAGAAAGTCGAAATCCTGTCGCACAGCGGATTTCGACTTTGACGCGCGGGAATGCCGCGCGGCTCGGCCTGACCGGCCTTCGCTCCCGTTTGACCGTCTTTGGTGGTCTATGTTTCTACATCTGCTGCGCCCGCCAAGCGGGGGAGTTGTCCAAATCTGTCTTTTCGTCCCAGGCCACCAGCATCACGTCCACGTCGTCGCCGTCGATGCCCACGGTCGCCAGGTGAAGCTCCGACAGCACCCGCAGACCCAGGGCGATCTGGTCCGGGCTGAGGCGTGGTTCCAGCTGGGAAAGCCGGCTCAGCCGCACCCGACAGGGGCACTGTGCCTGCAAACGCCGCCACAGGCCGACCAGCTCCCGGCGGGTCAGGCGGCTCGCGCCAATGTCCCCCCCGGACAGTATATGCAGGCAAAGCCCTTCCAGGTCCGTCCGGCGCAGGCCCTCCATCAGAAGCTGCACGCTCCGGCGGCCGCGAAATTCGCTGACCTGCGGAAAAAAGATGGCGTCCACCCGCTCGCCTATATGAGCGGGCAGGTCCTCCAGGCGCCGGGAGAACCACACGCCCTCAAAGCGCTGGCCGAACTTTTCCAGCGTCAGGCGGGTGTGCTTGCCCCCGCCGATGGGTACGGCGTCCGTGAGCACCGCGTCGGACATGGCCAGAATGGGCCTTGGGTTGCCGCTGCCAAAGGGTTCCAGCCGACTCAGGCTTTCCACGCACTCCATGGTCAGCAGAGACGCCGACGAGACCGTCAGGTCCGGCTTGATGGCCGCCTCCCCCGTGGGGATATGGGCCAGATAATATTCTTTCATGGCCTGACGGAAGGCGTCAATGTTTTCCCGACGCAAATTGAGGCCCGCCGCCAGGGCGTGGCCGCCGAAGGATTCAAGATGGTCCTGGCAGGCCTCCAGCGCGTCAAAGAGGTTGAATCCGCCCCAGCTCCGGCAGGAGCCCTTGCCCTTGTCCCCGTCCAGGGAGATCATCACCGTGGGGACCTGGTAGGTGTCCGCCAAGCGGGAGGCCGCGATGCCCACCACGCCCTGGTGCCAGCCCTCACGGGCCAGGACGATGGGGGCCGTGACGGTCTGGCCGGCCAGCATGTCCGCCACCTCGTCCCAGATATCCGCCTCCAATTGCTGGCGGCGGCGGTTCATGTCGCAAAGCTCCGCAGCGAGGCGGGCCGCCCTGTCCGGGTCCTGTTCCAGTATGAGCTCCGCCGCCCGGTCCACCTGGCCCAGCCGGCCGGCCGCGTTGATGCGCGGGGCCAGGGTGAAGCCCACGGTGTTGGCCCCAAGACGGCCCGGTTCCACGCCGGCGGCGGTCATCAGCGCGGCCAGCCCCGGTCTGGGGGCAGTGCGCAGCTTTTCAAGGCCCGCCTGGACGATGCGGCGGTTTTCGCCCAGCAGGGGCATTACGTCCGCGATGGTGCCCACCGCCACCAGGTCCGCGTACCGGTTGAGCGCGGCGGCGCTCTCCCCGCTGAGGGCGCAGACCAGCTTGAAGGCCACGCCCACACCGGCGAGACTTTTATTAGGGCAGTCGCAGTCGGGCCGCTTGGGGTCCACCACGGCCACA
This sequence comes from uncultured Oscillospiraceae bacterium, assembly GCA_947624395.1. Classification (GTDB taxonomy): domain Bacteria; phylum Bacillota; class Clostridia; order Oscillospirales; family Oscillospiraceae; genus CAJOIG01. Next base: position 7,858 of record CANQKA010000018.1, on the reverse strand, counting down.
GCCGCGGGCAGCTCGGTCTGGCACTCGTGGTGGTCCGTGATGATCATGTCCACGCCCAGGCTCGCGGCGTAGGCTGTCTCGGCCACGGCGGTGATGCCGCAGTCCACGGTGATGATGAGGCTCACGCCACGGGCCTTCAGCCGGTCGATGGCACCGGTGTTGACGCCGTAGCCCTCCTCCAGCCGGTCGGGGATGTATCGCTCGGCCCGGAGCCCCGCTGAGCGCAGATATTCCCACAAAAGACAGGTGGCGGTGATGCCGTCCACGTCATAGTCCCCGTAGACCGCCACGGTCTCGCCCCGGACCGCGGCCTGTTGTATCCGCGCCACGGCCGGCGCCATGTCAGGCAGAAGAAAGGGGTCGGCCGGGGTGAAGGGGCCGTCGTCCAAAAAGGCCCGGGCCTGGGCCGCCGTGACGATGCCCCGCGCCGCCAATATCGAGGCCAGAAGCGGCGTGCAGCCAGCCCTGAGAAGCTCCTCCGGGGCCCGGAGCTCATCAGGGGTCATCCATGTTCGTTCTTTCATTGCGTCCTTTCGCTTTACAGTGAATATATTAGGTCAATTATACGCTATGCGGGGCCAGTTTGCAATTGAAAATCCGCCAAATGCCGCACATTATGGAAAGCCCCTCCTTGTCAAAGGGGTGTGGGCGCCGCTCGCGGCGCTCGGAGGGATTGCTGCCAGACTTAGAGCATGGTGACAATCCCCCAGTCAGCGCCAAAGGCGCTGACAGCCCCCTTTACACAAAGGGGCCTTCGATAAGGTATGCGCCTGCGGCGCAATGAAAATATCCCCGCCTGCGCATATCCGCGCCTGTCGGCGAGGAAAACTAACTGCGGGTCCCTCTTGCAAGCCGATTGAAAACGTGCTATATTACCGTTGACATAAAACGACTGCAAAAGCGGCGCGCCGCTTTTGCGGGATTTAGGAGCGTTTATGAGACATAAAATACCGGCCCTGATATCTATGGGCGTCAGCGTGGTATTGACGGTGGTCGTGATCGTACTGGCGGTGTCCATGCTGCGGGGCGGCGGTTCGGCCAAGGCCGAGGCGTCCGGTCCGCCGGCAGCGCCGGCGGGGGATACGACCGGGGACACGACGGGCGCGGGCCAGGGCGTGCCGGCGGCGCCTACGGCCCAGCCGGGACCTACGGCCGAGCCCACGCCCACCCCGTGGGCCGGACCAGACGTGCAGGAGCAGAGCGCGGCTATGGGGCCGGAATATTTTGCAGACGCGGCATTTCTGGGCAATTCCGTACTGTCGGGCCTGTGGTATTACGACAACGAGCAGCTTCTGCCCAGCGACGAGAGCCACTGGTTCTGGGCCGATTCGCTGACCATCATGGCCGCGTCGCCCTACGCCGCGCAAATGGCCGGACGGGACTTCGGCAAGATCTATATCGAGTTCGGCATCAATGAAGTGACCTATGACAAGGATACCCTGCGGGACGCGTTCAACACCGTGATAGACCAGCTCCAGGCGGACCATCCAAACGCCATCATTTATCTCACCAGCGTCACGCCGGTCAGCAAGTACTGCGACGAAAACCGGGCCTTCAAGCGCAGCGCCGTGTTGGCCTTCAACGATATGCTCCGGGACATCGCCAGGGAGCAGCAGGTGTGGTATCTGGACGTGTACCCGGTGCTGTGCGGCGAGGACGGGTATCTGCCCTCGGACGTGACAAACGACGGCGTGCACTTCACCGCCGCTCATTACCAGTACTGGTTCGATTATCTCAAGACCCATTATATCCCCGACGGGCATACGTCCGCCGCGCCGGCCATGACGGCCGTGCCGGAGCTGCCATCGGAAGGCGAGGGCAGCGTGGTCGGGTAAACACCATAGAGAAATATAGAGAAAAGGGAGAAAAGACATGAAAAAACTGCAAAAGCTCACAGCCGGCCTTCTGGCGCTGGCGCTGGCCCTGGCGCTCACCGCATGCGGCGGCGGGAAAAAGGACGTGGACCTGGACGCGCTGGCGGCGGACCTGACAGCCAGCGGCGCGTTTACCATGGACATGAACCAGTTCAAGGCCACGGAAGCGGCTGCCGCCGGGACCTACGGCTTTGACGCGGCCCAGGTCGCCAAGTGCGCGCTGTACGTCAACACCGGTACCGGCGAGGAGATATTCCTGGCCCAGGCCGCCGATGAAAAGACCGCCGACGCCATCGAGCAGCTTTGCAAGGACAGGGTGGAGGCCCAGACCGTCTGGATGCAGAACTATATCCCCGAGGCCGTGCCCCGGCTGGAAAACGCCGTGATAGCCAAAAACGGGGCCTATGTGGTCCTGGTGGTGGCCGATGACAGCGCCGCTGCCAAGACCGTCGTGGACAAGTATATGAAGTGAGAGAAAACGAACAGACAGCAACGACCCCCTCGGAAACGAGGGGGCGTTTTTGCGCCGTCAGGCGCACCATATCGAAAGCCCCCTTTGTGTAAAGGGGGGTGGCCCGCAGGGCCGGGGGGATTGTTACCAAACTGGGATGTCTGCCCAGACTGGTAACAATCCCTCAGTCACGCTAGCGCGTGACAGCTCCCTTTACACAAGGGAGCCTTTGAAAGCGGTGTGCGGCTGCGCCGCGACGAATCAGGCTTTGCGGAGGCTGCGGAAGATGTCGCCCAGCTTGGGGCGGGAGCCGTACAGCAGCACGCCTACCTGGTAGATGCGGGCCGCCAGGACCCCGATGCCGATCACGCTGGCCGCCAAAATCAGCGTGGACAGAGCGATCTCGACCCAGCTCACCGTGCTCATGGCGATGCGGGTGAACATGGCCATCGGGGAGGTAAAGGGCACATAGGAGAATATCTTCATGAGCGCGCTGTTGACCGTGCCGCTGCTCATGGCGGATATCACCACGAAAAAGCCAACGATGAACAGCATCGTCACGGGCAGGACGGAGGTGTTGATGTCCTCCAGCTTGGTGGCGGTGGAGCCAACCGCGCCGAACATGAACGCGTACAGGAAAAAGCCCAGCACGAAGTACAAAAGCATATATGCCAGCAGAGCCGGGGGCATGTCAAAAAGCATCCCCATGAGCATGTTGCCGCCCCAGGCCGAGCGGTTCAGCCGGTAGAATAAAAGCGCCGTACCGAACACGCACACAAGCTGGCTCAATCCCGCAAGACAGGCGGCGATCACCTTGCCGAACATCATGGACACGGGCTTGGCGCTGGTGATGAGAAGCTCCATGGCACGGGAGCTTTTCTCCGTGGCCACGCTGGTGGCCACCATCTGGCCGTAAAGCAGGATGGCCATGTACAGGGCGAGTATCATGAGGTAGGTATAGAAGAAATTCTGCCCCTGGTCCGCGCCCAGGGTCTGGACCGTGTGCTCCGGTTGGAAGGAGAGGATGTCCGCCGCCTGCTCAGGCGTCAGGCCGACCGCCGTCATGGCCGCCAGCTTGTATACCTGGCCCAGGACCTCATCGGCGGTGTCGGTGTTCGTGTCGTACAGGGACAGGTCGTCCACGTAATAGGTGTAGCGGTCCAGGCCGTCCAGGACAAAGGCGCATTCCGCCTCGCCATCGGCGATCGCGCTCTCGATGTCGCCGGCGTCGGCCAGACGGACATCATAGTTCGGGAACGCGGCGGAAAAGGCTTGCAGCAGGGCGTTTTCATCGTCCTCGTCCGAGGCGTCCAGGAGCATCACGGGCCTGTCCCGGCCGTCGCCCGCGTCGGCGGCGGGCTCGCCGTCGTCCTTGAACAGCGCCGCTATCCGGGGGAAGAACAGCAGGATGGCCAGGGCCAGCACCAGAAAGACCGTGACGCCGATGAAGGTCTTATTTTTCAGGTAGTTGCCCATCTCAAAGCGCAAAATGACCCCAAACTGTTTCATGCTCTCTCGCCTCCCTGTTCACCGTCGCCGGCGTACTCCACAAAGATGTCGTTCAGCGACGGCTCGAATACCCGCAGCTCGTCCAGGTCGTATTTTTCCGCCAGGGCCTTCATGGTTTCGCCCTTGGCCTCCGGCGAGGGCAGGTGCAGCAAAAGCGACCCGTCCTCCCGCTTTTGGCACGCGTCCGGGTACGCCGCAGCGATGTCGTCCGCCCGCTCGGAGCGGAGCACCAGCCGGTCACGGGGGTAGTCCCGCTTGATGTCCCGCAATGACCCGGACAGGACGATCTTGCCGCCGCGCAAAATGGCGATGGAATGGCAAAATTCCTCGATGTAGCTCATCTGGTGGCTGGAAAAGAGGACCGTCTTGCCCCGGTCGATCTCGTCCTTCACCACGTCCTTCAAAAGCATGGCGTTGACCGGGTCCAGGCCGGAAAAGGGCTCGTCCAGGATCATCACGTCCGGGTCGTGGGCCAAGGCGGTGATGAGCTGTATTTTCTGCTGGTTGCCCTTGGAGAGGGTGTCCAGCCGCTTGTCCCGGTACTCGGTCATGCCCAGCCGGTCCAGCCATGCGTCCACGGCCTTTGCCGCGGCGGGTTTGGTCATGCCGTGCAGGCGGGCGAAGTAGACCAGCTGCTCAAAGATCTTCTTCTTGGGGTACATGCCCCGTTCCTCCGGCAGGTAGCCCATGGATACTTTCGTCCGGTCGATGGGCGCGCCGTCCGCCAGCACCCGGCCGCTGTCGGCGGGAAATACGCCCATCAAAATGCGGATACTGGTGGTCTTGCCCGCCCCGTTGCGGCCCAGAAGGCCCAGGGCCTCGCCGCTGTGGGCATGGAAGCTCACCCCGTCCAGCACCGTCAGGGTCCCAAAACGCTTGGTGACGTTCTCAAACGCCAGGTCCATGTGATATATCCCCCCTATAATAATGATGTATCAAAGCGCGCACTCGTGCTGCAGCAGCCAGCTCTTGACGCCAAGGCCCGCCGCGTACCCGGTCAGGGAGCCGTCCGCGCCCACCACCCGGTGGCAGGGGATGATGACGGAAATGGGGTTGCGGCCCACCGCGCCGCCTACCGCCTGGGCGGACATGGTGTACCGGCCCATGCGTCGGGCGGCTTTGTCCGCCAATACGCCGTAGGTGGTCAGCTCCCCGTAGGGGATGTCCAGCAGCAGGTCCCATATGAGCTGTTGGAAGGCCGTGCCGGTGGGGGCCAATGGCAGCGAGCGCGGGTCCGGTGCGTCCCCGGCGAAGTACGCGTCCAGCCAGGTCCGGACAGAGGCGAACAGTGCCAGCGCGTCGTCCGGCTCCATGGGTTCGGCGGGGAAGTGCTTTTGCCCCACGAACCACAGCCCCGACAGGGCCGCGCCGTCGGAGCCCAGGACCATCCGCCCCGCCGGGGAGGGATAGAGCGTGGAATAGAGCATGTGGCTTCACCTCTTGGGGGACATTATAACTGTTTGGGAATTGGATGACAAGGGCGCGGCAACAGCCGCGCCCTTCCATATTGAAGGCCCCCTTGTGAAAGGGGGCTGTCAGCGCCTCCGGCGCTGACTGGGGGATTGGCGTGCATCTTACAGCAATCCCCCCGGCCCTTCGGGCCACCCCCCTTTGACAAGGGGGGCTTTCGATAAGGTGGGGGATCAAAAAGCCCCTTTTTTGCCGTACACACATTTTTTGCTTGCGTTACACCGAACAATGCGTTACAATAAAGCCACGAGGTAAACAAAAGGCGGGACGTGAGGCGTTACCAGCACCTCACGCCCCTATGCAGGAGAACTGGACTCTCCCACACAGCAGGATATACTGCGCCGGACCCATTATAACCGCATTTACCCCTTTTTACAAGGCGGTTCATATGGGGCAGTGCTGTCGTTCCACGGTGTAGGGAAGTTTCCCTGCGCCGTCTTTTGTTTGTCTCGGTAGAAGGGCTACGGGGCGGGCAACCGCTCCGGGCCTGACTGCCGGGAAACGAAAAGAAAGGAACGGTATAAAAGCATGTTGAAGCGCGGATTGAGTTTGCTCCTGGCGCTGGTGACGCTCATATCTCTGAGCGTCCCAGCGTTTGCGGAGGAAGAAGCGGTCACGGCGGAGGAAGAAGTCGTGACAGAGGAACCGGTCATTGAACCGGAGGAAGTAGTGGAGGAAGTAGTTGAGCCGGAGACTGTGGCAACGGCAACGTCCGGCTCCTGTGGGGCCAACGTCCAGTGGGCTTTTGCCGGGGATACGCTGACCATCTCCGGCACAGGACCGATGGAGGATTATAAGTCTGGTGAAAGTACCCCGTGGTATCCTTATCAATCTTCCATCAAAACAGTTGTTATCCAGAACGGCGTGACCAGCATCGGGAACTCTGCGTTTTTCAAATGCACGTCCCTGACCAGTGTGACGATCCCGGCCAGCGTGACCAGCATCGGGGAAAAAGCGTTTGGGGGTGGCTGTTTGGGCCTAAAAAGCGTGACTATACCAAACAGCGTGACCAACATCGGGGAATGGGCGTTTTTGGGCTCAGGCCTGGAAAGCGTGACGATACCTGGCAGTGTGACCAGCATCGGGAACGGTGCGTTTTGCCTTTGCTGGTCTCTGACCAGTGTGACAGTGCTGAACCCGAACTGCGCCATCGTGGGGCTAGGCGCCGCTGATGAAGGCACCTTTAGAGCGCTGGGCGTTTCCACAACTGTCATCCACGGCTATGCCGGGTCTACGGCGGAAGCGTATGCCAAACAGTGGGGCTACCAGTTTGAAGCGCTTGCGCCGGTGATCACACCCGAACCCACCGCCACACCCGTGCCCACGGCTACGCCTGTGCCCGAGCTTGCTGCGCCGACGGTGACCATCGTCAGAGTTTCCGACGGCATTCAGGTGACGTGGAACAAGGTCACCGGCGCGCCGAGGTACATGGTCTATTACCGCGAAAATGGCGGGAGCTGGAAGCAGATCGGCACGACTACCGCGACGACGTACACCCGCAAGGCGGCGAATTTGAAAAGTGGCGTGAAGTATCAATTCACCGTCCGGTGCTGCGCCAATGACAAGAAAACGCTTCTCAGCGGCTACAAGGCCAGCAACAGCGTCAAGTACACCGTTGACCTGGCCGCGCCCACGGTAACTATCACCAAGGCGGCTGACGGCATCAAGGTCAGCTGGAACAAGATCGACGGCGCACCGAGATACATGGTGTATTACCGCGAAAACGGCGGGAGCTGGACCAAGATCGGGACGACCACCGCGACGACGTACACTCGCAAAGCGGCGCAGCTCAAGAGCGGCGCGACTTACCAGTTCACCGTGCGCTGCTGTGCCAACGACAAAAAGACCATGCTCAGCAGCTACAAGGCCAGCAATTCCCTGAAATATACCGCCCAGCTTGCCGCGCCAACGGTAAAAATCGCGAAGGTGGCCGGGGGTATTAAAGTATCGTGGAATAAAATCACCGGCTCGCCGCGGTATATGGTCTATTACAAGGAAGGCAACGGCGGATGGAAGAAAATAGGGACCACCACCGCGACGACCTACACCCGCAAGGCGGCGCAGTTGAAAAACGGCGTGACGTATACGTTCACGGTCCGGTGCTGCGAGAACGATAAGAAGACACTGCTTGGACCGTATAAGGCAAGTAACAGTTTGAAGTACACGAAATAATTGGATCAGGGCGCGTCGAAAGACGCGCCCATTTCTCTCCTTCCGACGCGGCGGAGCCGCGCCACCTCCCTCGTCAGAGGGAGGCTTTGAATAAGGAAGAGGATTTAAAAAATTCTCTCCCTTAGTCGCCGCCGAAAGGCGGCGACAGCCCCCTCGTCAGAGGGGGCCGCGCTGCGGCGCGAGGGGCAATCCCCCCGAGCCGCCATTCGGCGGCCCACTCCCCTTTGACAAGGGGGGCTTTCCATAAGGAGGGGCGTTCCATACCTTTGACAAGGGGGGCTTTCCATAAGGAGGGGCGTTCCATACCTTTGACAAGGGGGGCTTTCCATAAGGAGGGGCGTTCCATACCTTTGACAAGGGGGGCTTTCCATAAGGAGGGGCG
>CANQKA010000017.1 GCA_947624395.1 uncultured Oscillospiraceae bacterium | reverse complement strand
GCGGACCGGGGCAAGAGCGTGCTGTGCCTTTTGGAGCTGCGGGCCCGGTTCGACGAGCAGAACAACATCGACTACTCCGAGGTCCTGGAGGACTCCGGCTGCACGGTGATATACGGTCTGCCGGACCAGAAGATACACTCCAAGCTCTGTCTCATCACCCGCCAGAAAAACGGGCAGATACAGTACTTCACCCAGGTGGGCACCGGCAACTACAACGAGATAACCAGCGAGCAATATACGGACCTGTCCGTCATAACCTCAAGGGAGGCCGTGGGGCGTGACGCCGCCGCGGTGTTCGAGTCACTGTCCCTGGGCCAGGTCCCGGGCGAGGCGGAGGTCATGTGGATCGCGCCCAACAGCTTTAGGACCCGGGTGCTGGACATGCTGGCCCGAGAGGCGGCCAAGGGCCCGGACGGCCAGGTGCGCATCAAAGTGAACTCCCTCAACGACATGGAGGTCATGCGTGCACTCATCGCCGCCAGTCAGGCGGGGGTACATATCGAGCTATATATCCGGGGCATCTGCTGTCTGCGGCCGGGTCTGGCGGGCTTCACGGACAATATCACGGTCCGCAGCGTGGTGGGCCGGTACCTGGAGCACTCCCGCATTTTCGCCTTTGGCAAGGGCGAGGACCAGCGCATCTTCATCGGCTCCGGCGACCTGCTGAACCGGAACACCCGCCGGCGGGTGGAGGCGTTCATCGAGTGCGTCACCCCCGAGACGAGGATCGGCGCGCTGCAGGTGCTGGACGCGCTGCGGGACGATAAGGAGCGGAGCTGGACCATGCAGCCCGACGGGACATATGTCTGGGACCGTTCCGGCCCCGGCACCGCCAGCCAGGATAAGCTCTACGCCTGGTTTGCCGAGCAGGTCATCGAGGGCGTGCCCAAAACGCCGGCCACCGGCGGATTGCTGCAAAGGCTGCGGCGGCTGTTGGGCGGGGAAAAATAATGAATCAAGGGGCTGTTCAACACAGCCCCTTGTGATTTTTGTCTCTCCCCCAGTCTTGGCCTGACGGCCAAGCCAGCCCCCTCGTCAGAGGGGGCCGGAATCTATACCCAGGTGGAGAATATGGCCCCCTCTGACGAGGGGGCTGTCAGCGCCTCCGGCGCTGACTGGGGGAGAGATAATTTAAAATTTCACCTCACCGCAAATCTGAACACCGTCTCGGTGTGCATTTTCTGCCCCGCCCTTAATACGGGAGAGGGAAAGCCCCAGCAGTTCATGCCGTTGGGGAAAAGCTGGGTCTCCAAACATGCCGCGCCGCGGTACACGATAGGCGCGCCGCCCTTGCCGGTCCTGTCCGTCAGACCGCCGGCGGCGTAAAACTGCATACCGGGCAGGTCCGTCTCCACGGTCATCTCGATGCCGCTGCCGGCGCTGAAAAGCACCGCGGCCTTGCGTCCGGCCAGCACATAGTTGTGGTCATAGCCGCCGCCACGGCGAAGCTGCTCGTCGTCGGCCTCGATGTCCCGGCCGATGGTCTTGCTCTCCCGGAAGTCAAAGGGCGTGCCGGCCACGTCCAGCAGCTTGCCTGTGGGCAGGCAGCCGCCGTCGTTCTCGCAGAAGCGCTCGGCGAAAATCTGAAGCTCGTGACCCAGCACGGACCCGCCGCCGTTGAGGTTGAAGTAGGTGTGGTTGGTCAGGTTCACCGGCGTGTCCTTGTCGGACACGGCGTCGTAGGCGATGGCCAGGGCGTTATCGTCCGTCAGGGTGAACGTGACGGTCACGGTCAAATTGCCGGGGTAATTTTCCTCCCCGTCCGGGGAGAGATAGGAGCAGACCAGAGCGTTATCTTTGGCCTCAATGTGCCAGATGACCTTGTCGAAGCCCTTGACGCCGCCGTGCAGATGATTTTCCCCGTCGTTTTTCGCCAGGGCGTGCTCCACGCCGTTCAGGCTGAACCGGGCCCCGCCGATGCGGTTGCCCACCCGGCCTATGGTCGCGCCCAGGTAGCCGTCGTTGCGTTCGTATTCGCCGATGGTGTCATAGCCCAGGGCCACGTCCGTCAGGCCGTTTCTGTCGTCGGGGACCAGCAGGGCCTGGACCGTGGCGCCGTAGTCCAGCACCGTCACGGCCATGCGGTTTTTGTTGGTCAGGGTGTAGGCGGTCACGGCCTCGCCCGCCTTTGTTTTGCCAAAGGGTCTGGATGAAACTGCCATGGGATAGACCTCCTTAGTTGATTTTTCTCCATCATACCCTAACCGGGCCTTTCGCGCAAGATGGAGCTGGAAATAAACGGTTGCCAGCGTGGGCGGGGGCTGGTACAATGATGCAAAAAGGAGGGACGCGTCATGAGCTATATACCAGTGGAATATCCGAAGGAAAAGCCGGAATTTTACGCCATGCTCCGCCGGCAGCTGGCGCTTTATATGGGGGAAGAACAAAATTTGACGGCGCGGCTGGCCAACACCTCCGCCGTGCTGGCCCAGGCGTTCCCCGACGCCAACTGGACCGGGTTTTATCTGGTGGACGGGGACAGCCTGGTGGTGGGTCCTTTCCAGGGCAAGCCCGCCGTGAGCCGTATCGGGTTCGGCAAGGGCGTGTGCGGCACGGCCTGGGCCCAGCGCAAAAGCCAGGTGGTGGAGGAAGTGAGCTGTTTCGCCGGGCACATCGCCTGCGACTGCGACACCCACGCGGAGATCGTCATCCCCCTGTGGGACGGGGAGAATATCTGGGGCGTGCTGGACATGGACTCGGTGCTTCCCGGCTATTTCACGGACCAGGACCGCATCGGCCTGGAGGAAGCGGTCAAGCTCCTGCGGCCCTGTTGATCGTCCATAGTAAAAGCCCCCTTGTGCAAAGGGGGCTTTTACTATGTTGCCGGACTCAGCAGACCTCCACCGAGAACGCGCCAGTGTCCCGCACCAGTTCGCAGAACACCGTTTCCTCCGGGCAGGAGCGGGTGAAGCGCAATATACCGCCCGCCGCCTGGTCGAACCGGATATCCCCGGTCCGCAGGGCCGGATGGGCGTTTTTCAGCGCCGCCGCCTGACGGTAAAGCTCTTGCAGCTCCTTGTCCTCCCGGCCCCATGGGAACGGCAGCCGGTTCATGGGGTCCTTGCCGCCGGTGAGACCTGCCTCGTCCCCGTAATAGATCACCGGAGAACCGGGCAGGGCGAATTGCAGGAACACCGCCGCCCGACGGGCATTTTTGTCCGGCAAAAGCGTGCCCACCCGCTCCGTGTCGTGGGTACCCAGCACGGACATGGTGCAGTCCAGCGCCGGTGCGGGGTAGTGCTCGGCGATATCCAGCACCGTCGCCGCCAGGGCATGGCCGTCGTCCCGACCAGCGGCGAAGTTCAAAATGGCCGTGCGGAAGGGGTAGTTGATGACCCCGTCCAGCTCCGCGCCGGTGAAATAGGTCCGGCGCACGCTGTAGCTTATCTTGTTGGAGGCGTCCTCCCAGACCTCGCCTATCACAACGCCGTCGGGCCGCACCGCCTTCACCCGGCGGCGCAGAGCCGCCAGAAACGCGTCCGGTATCTCGTCGGCCACGTCCAGCCGGAACCCGTCGGCCCCCCGGCGCAGCCAGGTGGCCACCACGCCGTTCTCGCCCAGAATATACTCCATATAATCCGGGTCCAGCTCGTTGACGCATGGCATGACCTCCACGCCCCACCAGGCCGTGTATTTCTTGGGAAAATCCTGAAAATCGTACCACTTATAGTACTTTGATGCGGGCCCAGCCGACACCGCTCCCCCACCGAAGTGGCCGTCCGCGTCGAAATAGACGCTGTGGCTGCCCGTGTGGGAAAATACCCCGTCCAGCACGATCTTCATGCCCCGCTCGTGGGCCGCGTCGCACAGGGCAGTGAAGTCCGCTTCAGAGCCCAGCATGGGGTCCAGCCGCATGTAGTCCGCCGCGTCGTACCGGTGGTTGGACCAAGCCAGCACGATGGGGTTTAAGTAGATGACGCCCACGCCCAGGCTCTTTATGTAGTCCAGCTTTTCCATGATGCCCCGCAGATTGCCCCCGGCAAAGTCGGTGGCATTTTTGGCCCTGGGGACGAAGGTGTCGAAATCCCGCACCGTATAGGGCTTCAGCTTGCCCGTCAGGTCGCAATCGCCGCTCTTGGCGAATCTGTCCGGGAATATCTGATAGTACACCGTGCCCCGGTATTCCTCCGGCGGCTGGTAGTCCGCCGGCAGCACGCTCAGCTGCCACAGGTCCCCCACGCCGATGTTGGTGCCGTTTCCGGCCCGGAACAGGTCATAGTCGCCGTTTTTGTCCCAGATGTGGAAGCGGTAAAAGTAAAGCCCCGGCCTGTCGGGGACGAAGCTGGTCCCAAAAAGGTCGTAAGCTTCCTCCGTGCCCCGCTTTTCCAGCGGCACGTCCAGGCCCTCGGCGGTGAGCCTGACCCGCCTTGCCCCGCACGCGGCGGGGATGCGGATACGGATTTGGCAGGGCTTTCCGGCCCACACAGGGCCGAATGGCGTTTTGTCGGCGGGATCGAAGCAGTCGTACAGGATGTTCATGGGGCAGCATGTTCCTCTCGTCAGCAGCAATTAAGTTCAACAGACCGTGCTATTATACAGTAAAGGGCGGAACGGTGTCAATCGCCATCCTTAAAGCTTTATTCATCGTTTATTTACAAATCGTTGGGAATTTATTCACCATTGCCGGGTCGGGATGGAGTAGTATATGCTCACAGGGTTCCAAGAGGCCAAGCCGAGGCCCCGCGGAGCAGAGCATCGAACGCGTGACACTTTTCATTTTTCACTCCTCTCTTCTTTGTTGCAGAGCCGGTCGTCGAAAGACGGCCGGCTTTGTACGTCGGAACGGCTCTGGAGATGCCAGGGTCCTCGCAAGCGAGGCCCTGCGCATCGGCCAGAGCCGTTCCTCCTTTTCCCCACGCGGTAAGCGTGCCGCGTGGGGACCCCGAACAATAAGGAAGCGCCTGACGGCGCGATTTAAATATCTCTCCTTCCGTCTCGGCCCGGAGGGCCGAGCCACCTCCCTCGTCAGAGGGAGGCATATTCTCCACCTGGGTATAGAATCCGGCCCCCTCTGACGAGGGGGCTGTCAGCGCTTCGCGCTGACTGGGGGAGAGAAACATCAACATCCAACGCGGTCCACGGCTGTACACTATTTTCAGGTTGACACAGTGGGTATAATAAAGTTACAATAATTGGTACGGGGGTGAGCGGCATGAAAGAGATAAAGATCGCGCCCTCCATCCTGGCGGCGGACTTCACGCGCCTGGGGGAGGAGATCAAGAGCGTGCTGCGGGCCGGCGCGTCCTATATCCATGTGGACGTGATGGACGGCCAGTTCGTGCCCAACATCTCCATGGGCGTGCCGCTGGTGGAGAGCATACGCCGGGCATTCCCGGACGTGTTTCTGGACGTGCACCTGATGATCGTGGAACCGGGCGATTTTGTGGAGCCCTTCGCCAGAGCGGGGGCCAGCAGCCTGACCATACACGTGGAGGCCGATAACCCGGACAATATCTCCGCCGCCCTGGCAAGTGCGCGGCAGCTGGGGATGCGGACCGGCCTGTCCTTAAAACCGGCCACGCCGGCCGTGGCGCTGGAAAGCTGGCTGGCGGAGCTGGACATGGTGCTGGTGATGACGGTGGAACCGGGCTTTGGGGCCCAGCCGTTCATGCTGGACCAGATGGACAAAATACGCGCTGTCCGCGCACGGCTGGACGCGGTCAATCCCGATTGCGACGTGGAGGTGGACGGCGGCGTCAAGCCGAACACCGCCCCCATCGCCATCGGGGCGGGGGCCAACGTGCTGGTGGCCGGCTCGGCCATATTCGGCCACGATGATTACGCGGCCATCATCCGCCAACTGCGGGGCGAGGCATAAGGAGTTTGCTATGAAGATCGTGGTGCTGGACGGCTATACGGAAAACCCCGGCGATCTGAGCTGGGAGCCTCTGGCGGCGCTGGGGGAGCTGACGGTGTACGATAGGACCGACGAGGCCGACGAGGCGCTGATCGCCTCGCGCATCGGCGAGGCGGCCATCGCCGTCACCAACAAGACGCCCATATCGAAAGCCACGCTGGACGCCTGTCCGGGCCTTAAATTCATCGCGGTGCTTGCCACGGGGTATAACGTGGTGGACGTGGCATACGCCCGGGAAAAAGGCATCAGCGTGTCCAACGTGCCGGATTACGGCGCACGGGCCGTGAGCCAGTTCGCCATAGCCCTGCTGTTGGAGATCTGCCACCACATCGGCCACCACAGCGACACGGTCCACGCCGGGAAATGGACCGCCTGCCAGGACTGGTGCTATTGGGACTATCCGCTGATAGAGCTGGCTGGAAAGACCTACGGCCTTCTGGGCTGCGGCAACATCGGCGTGCACACCGCCGCCATCGCCAGCGCCCTGGGCATGCGTGTGATAGCCCACGCCAGGAGCCAGCGGCCTGAGGCCAAGGCCCTGGGCGTGGAATTCGTGGACCTGGACACGCTTTTTGCCCGATCCGACGTGCTGGGGCTGCAAATGCCCCTGGCCCCGTTCAACACCGGCATCATCAATAGGGAAAACATCGCCAAAATGAAGGACGGCGTTATCATCATCAACAACAGCCGGGGCCAGATGATCGTGGACCAGGACCTGGCGGACGCGCTCAACAGCGGCAAGGTGGCCGCCGCGGGGCTGGACGTGGTGTCCGAAGAGCCCATCCGGGCGGACAGCCCGCTGCTCACGGCGAAAAACTGCATCATCACGCCCCACATGTCCTGGGGCGCCAAAGAGAGCCGCCAGCGCATCATGGACGCCACGGTGGAGAACGTGAAGGCGTTCCTGGCCGGGGCGCCGATGCACGTGGTCAACGGCTGAGATGGACCGGACTCTGCGGGCGGACGCCGACAAAATCGTCCGGGGCGCTATCCGGGCCGTGCTGCCTGACCGGGCGGTGCGGCGGGCGCTGGAGCGCTTTGAACCGGCTGGCGGGAAAATCATACTGGTGGCCGCCGGCAAGGCCGCGTGGCGGATGGCGAAGGCCGCCGTAGACGCTCTGGGGGCCGTGGACGGCGGCATCGTGATAACCAAATACGGCCACATACAAGGACCTATCCCCGGTCTTGCGTGTTACGAGGCGGGCCATCCGGTGCCGGACGAAAACGGCTTTGCCGCCACGGAAAAGGCCCTGGCGCTGGTGTCGGGGCTGACGGCGCGGGACAGGGTGCTTTTTTTGCTGTCCGGCGGCGGCAGCGCGCTTTTTGAAAAGCCGCTGATACCGGCCGGGGAGCTTCAGGAGATAACGGACCGGCTTCTTGCCGGCGGGGCGGATATCGTGGAGATAAACACGGTCCGCAAGCGGCTCAGCGCCGTGAAGGGCGGCCGGTTCGCCCTGGCCTGCGCCCCGGCGCAGGTTTTCACCGTGGCCCTCAGCGACGTGCTGGGCGACAGGCCGGACGCCATCGCCAGCGGTCCCGCCTGCGCGGACAGCTCCACCTGCGACGAGGCAAGAGCCGTGGCGGAAAAATACGCCCTGCGCCTGTCAGATCAGGCCCGTGGACTGCTGGACGTGGAGACGCCGAAAAAGCTGCCCAACGCCCAGATCCATATCACCGGCTCCGTACGGCAGCTTTGCGCCGCCGCGGCGGCGGAGTGTCGTGCCCTGGGCTATGAACCGGTGGTCCTGACGGATGCTTTATGCTACGAGGCCCGTGAGGCGGGCCGCTGTCTGGCCGATACCTTGCGCCGTCACGCCAACAGCAGAGAGGACCTGGCGTTCATCGCCGGGGGCGAGACGGTGGTGCACGTGACCGGCCATGGCCTGGGCGGGCGAAATCAGGAGCTGGCCCTGGCGGCGGCTCCGGGCATCGCGGGACTGTCCGGCGCGGCGGTGTTCTCCGTGGGCAGCGACGGCACCGACGGCCCTACCGACGCCGCCGGCGGCTATGTGGACGGGGATACGATGGACGCGCTGCATGCCGCGGGACTGGACGTGGGCGCTGCTTTGCAGGAAAACGACGCCTACCACGCCCTGCAAGCCGTGGACGGCCTCATCGTCACCGGCCCCACCGGCACCAACGTCAACGACGTAGCCGTGGCCCTGCTGCGGGCACAATAAGCGAAAACCTCCGGCAAGCCGGAGGTTTTTGCTTTGGATGTCATTATTCCTCGCACATGTAGCCGATCACGTCGTCCAGCATCTTTTCCAGCAGGACCAGCTGCTCCGGGGTGTAATGCTCCTGCAGCTTCTTCACGCTGTCGGCGATGAAGGGATAGTCGGTGTCGTAATAGGAGAAGAACCGCTCGCCCACGGACACCCGGCACTCCCGCCTGTCTGCGTCGGACCCGCCCCGGACGGCGTAGCCCTTGGAGACAAGATTGTTGATTTTATAGGTCGCGTTGGGCTGGGAGATGCCCAGTGTGTCGGCAAAGGCACTGACGGTGGGGGAGCCCAGCAGATAGATCACGTCCGCCGCGAACGCCTCCGTGGCGCTCAGGGAGCCGTCCCGCTCTTTGACCCGCCGGAACAGGTCCCGGTAATGCTGCAGCCGGACTTTTTCGTAGAGGGTCTTCAGCTTCTGGTAGAGCATGGTCCGTCCTCGCTTTCCTCGTTTTTACCAGTTTATCCCATATGAGCCGGGTTTGTCAATGCCGAATGCATATGCTATACTGTATCACAAGCAAAAAACAAGGGGGGACAGACCATGGTAGAATTACGCCTGCAGGTGCGCGAGGTGGACTACGCCTCCGTGCTGGAAGCGATGGCGGGCCATTTGCCGCCCACGATGGTGATGGCCGTGCGGGCGATGCCCGACAGCGCCAAGGAGGACATGGCGGTGAATTATGTAAACTCTCACAGCGACCAGATCGGCCGCTGGCTGGAAAGCGCCCTGGCCGCCAACGGCGTGCGCATGAAGATCTCCGGCGCCAGCGCGGCAAAACGGGAGTGAGATATCTCTCCTTCCGACGCGGCTTGCGCCGCGCCACCTCCCTCGTCAGAGGGAGGCTTTTTTCAATGAATTTTCCTTATAAAAAGGCCCCCTCTGACGAGGGGGCTGTCAGCGCTTTGCGCTGACTGGGGGAGAGAAAAACAGCCCGCTCGCCTGTGACGAGCGGGCCGTCTATTATTATGTGTTTTTCACGCCTCGAAGAATTTCCTGTGGATGGCCGCGACGGCCCGGTCGGCGCTGGCGGCGTCTATCACGCAGGAGATCTTCACCTCGCTGGTGTTGATCATCTGGATGTTGATGTGCTCGTCGTTCAAAGCCTCGAACACCAGCGACGCGATGCCCACGGAGCTCATCATGCCCGCGCCCACCACGCTGACCTTGGCGATGTCCTTGTCCACGGAGATGTCCGCAAACCCGATGGCCGGCTGGCGCTGGCGCAGGACCTTTTCGGCGGCCTCGGCGTCGGCCTGGGCCACCACGAAGCTCATGTCGTTGGTCCCGTCCCGGCCGTTGGCCTGGATGATCATGTCCACGTTGATGCCCGCCCGAGCCACCGCGTTCAGGACCCGGAAGGCGGAACCGGGCCGGTCCGCCACCTGCATGACCGTTACCCGTGCCACGTTGTCGTCCTTGGCGATGCCGGTGATCTTCATCTCTTCCATGCTGCGGGAAACCTCCTTCACCTTTGTACCGGGCGCTCTCACCAGCGAGGAGAGCACCTCCAATTCCACGCCGTACCGCTTGGCAAGCTGTACGGAGCGGTTCATCAGCACCTGCGCGCCCATGCTGGCCAGTTCCAGCATCTCGTCGTAGGTGATCTCGTCCAGTTTTTTCGCCCCCGGCACTTTCCGAGGGTCGGCGGTGTACACGCCCTGCACGTCCGTGAAGATCTGGCACTTGTCGGCGTGCAGCGCCGCGGCCAGGGCCACGGCGGTGGTGTCAGACCCGCCCCGGCCCAGGGTGGTGTAGTCATCGAACTTGTTCACGCCCTGGAACCCCGCCACCAGCACGATGCGCTTTTTGTCCAGCTCCCGGCGCAGCCGCTCGGTGTTGACCCGGTTGATACGTGCGGCGCTGTAGTCCGTGTTGGTGCGCACGCCCGCCTGCCAGCCGGTCAGGGATACGACAGGCAGGCCCATTGCCTCCAGCGCCATGGCCATCAGGGCGATGGACTGCTGCTCCCCGGTGGCCAGCAGCATGTCCAGCTCCCGCTTGGACGGGGCCTGGTTCAGCTCCGCGGCCTTTTCCAGTAAATCGTCGGTGGTGTCCCCCTGGGCGGACAGCACCACCACCATCTCGTGGCCCTCCAAATAGCTCTCCGCGATGATGGCCGCCACGTTTCGGATACGGCCGGCGTCGGCCACGGAGGAGCCGCCGAATTTTTGTACGATCAGCATTCTATATCAAGTCTCCTTGTTCTCGCAATAGGTGGGCATTGGCCCATCCATTCTATGCCAGCACCCGCCACACGGCCTTTGCCTCCAGCGCCGCGAGGCGCGCCATAAGCGCGGGCCTCGCCATGGGTTCGGTGAGGAAGGCGCACTCCATGGTGGTGCCGTACACCGGCTGCGCCTCCGGGAACGCCGCGCATACCTCATCCGGCTTGGCGCAGACCCGCACGTACCAGGGGGAGGCCAGCTCCTCCTCCGGGGCCAGCTTCCCGCCCAGCGCGCCCAGGTCCGGGACTACGGGCGCGGCCCGGTGCCGTACCGCGTCGGCGATGTCCGCCGCCACGGCGCTGGCCGTGGGATAGCGCCCCGCGCCGGGGCCGCACAAAATGACCTCGCCCACGGCGCTGCCCCTGATGGCGCAGGCGTTCATCACCCCGTTCACCGACGCCAGGGTGTGGGTCAGGGGCACCAGATGGGGCTGGACGAAGGCCCGGCAGCCGTTTTCCGTGCGCATGGCCCGGCCCAGCAGCTTCACCGTGTAGCCCAAACTCCGGGCCAGTTCCAGGTCCGCCGCCGCCACAGACGTGATGCCGGTGGTGGGGATACTGGCCGGGTCCGGATTGCACCCAAAGGACATATCCGCCAAAATGGCCGTCTTGCGGCAGGCGTCGATGCCCTCCACGTCCGCGGTGGGGTCCGCCTCGGCATAGCCCAGCTCCTGGGCCTTTTTGAGCGCGTCGGCGAAGTCCTGACCCTGCGCGTCCATAGCCGTCAGGATATAGTTGGTGGTGCCGTTCAAAATGCCGTACACTTCATCGATCCGGTTGGCCGCAAGGCACCGGCTCAGAGGCCGCAGCAGGGGAATACCCCCGCCCACGCTGGCCTCGAAAAGATAGCTCACGCCGTGCTCTTTCGCCAGCTTTGCCAGCTCCAGGCCGTGGGTAGCCACCAGCTCCTTGTTGGAGCTGACCACGCTCTTGCCCGCCAGTATCGCCCTGCGGGAATACTCATAGGCCGGCCCTACGCCGCCTATCACCTCCGCAACGACCGACACGTCCGGGTCGTTTTCTATCACGGCGAAGTCCTTCACCATCTTGTCCTTCCAGGGACTGTCCGGCATATCCCGGCGCACCAGAATATAGCCCAGCTCCATGTCCTCGCCCGCCGCGGCGGCCAGCTTTTCCCGCTGGGCGGCCATGACCTCCGCCACGCCTGTGCCCACGACGCCAAAACCCAGTATCGCGTATTTTGTCATCTGTATCTTCCTCTTTTGTCTGTACTTTATCCCGCAGCCACCGCCGCTAATGACGCCGGTACTTTCGCGCCGTGAACGGCGCAAAAGTCCTCGCTCCGCTCGCCGCGCAAGCGCGGGGCGTCAGATTCCATTCGAGGCGGGACTCCCGTCCCCCTCGAGCTCCCCCTTGCAGACCTGCAAGGCCTTTTTATCCCGCAGCAACAGCGGCCTTTATCACCCCGTCCACCGCGCCCAGGCGCTCCAAAAGCCCCTCCGCGGAGGTATCCAGCGCGGTCATGTCCGCCGTTATCGTGACCGGCGCGGCCCCGTTGGTGGGGATGCCCTGGTTGATGGTCAGGATATTGGCGCCTGTCTCCGCGAACAGCCCCAGCACGGCGCTGAGAATGCCCATCTTGTGCTGCAGCATGATCTGGAAGGTGACGATGTGGCCGCCAGCCACGTTCTGGAAGGGCATGACGGCGTTTTTGTACTTGTAAAACGCCGAGCGGGAGATGCCCACCTGTTCGGCGGCCTCCGCCACGGTCTGGGCCCGGCCCGTGTCCAGAAGCTCCTGGGCCTCAGTCACCCGGATGAAGACCTCCGGCAGAGCGTCCCCGTCTACCAGGTAGTATTGTCTGCGCTTGCCTGTCGCCATACGCGTGTCCTCCTTTTGCGGGCATTTGTCCACGCACCGTGTATCTTACCATGTTCCCGCCCATCGCGCAAGGGACCGGTGCAAGATTCAGCAAAACCCCGGCTCTGGCGAGCCGGGGCAGCTTTTTCTTGTGCGATTTTACCTGATTTCGATCTGGTGCTGTTCGGGCACGGTCTCGGGCAGCTTGGGCAGCGTCAGCTTCAGCACGCCGTTGACGTACTGGGCGCTGATGGCCCCGGCGTCCACGCCGGAGACCTCGAACCGCCGCTCCACGGCGGTGTTGGAGCGCTCCCGGCGGATATAGCCCTCGTCGGACTTTTCCTCGTCCTTGCTCTGGTGCTCGGCCCGTACGGTGAGCACGCCTTCTTTCACGCTGACGGATATCTCGCTCTTGTCGAAACCGGGCAGTTCCGTCTCGATGACGAAATCGTGGTCGCTCTCCCGGATGTCCGTGGCGGCGGCGTGGGCCACCGTGCCGAAGAACTCCTGGAACGGGTCCCAGATCTTGCTGGGGGTATAGGAACTGGCTGCAAACGGGATCATATCAAACATTGTCTTGGACCTCCCTGTCCTTATTGATTTGACTGTATCATACACATAATTTGTGAACAAATTTATGTGTATTCTGTGAACGAATTGTAAATATTAGCACTCACAACAAACGAGTGCTAAATCCGTCATCGTCCCCGCTTTCAGTATATCCGCCCGCCCCGCTCTCATGCGAAGCCGCCGTTGCCAATCGGGGCTGATTGTGGTAAAATCGACCATCATGAAAATAATAAGGAGGCGCGGGCAATGGGACCGATGCTGGTGATCATGGCGGCCGGGATGGGCAGCCGTTTTGGAGGGCTGAAGCAGATGACCGCCGTGGACGGGGCGGGGCAGGTGATACTGGACTACTCCGCCTATGACGCCCTGCAGGCGGGCTTTGAGAAGATCGTCTGCGTCATAAAAAAAGAGATCGAGGCGGACTTCCGGGCGTTGGTGGGGGACCGTATCGGCGCGAAATGCGACATGCATTACGCCTTTCAGGACCTGCACGACCTGCCGGCCGGCTTTTCTGTCCCGGCCGAGCGGGCCAAGCCCTGGGGCACGGCCCACGCGGTGTACGCCGCACGGGACCTGATCGACCGGCCTTTCGCGGTCATCAACGCGGACGATTTCTATGGCCGGGGCGCGTTCCGGGCCCTGGCGGATTTTCTCACCGGCCACGCGGACGAGCACACCCACGCTTTGGTGGCCTATGACCTCAAGAACACCCTGACGGAAAACGGCACCGTGGCCCGTGGGGCCTGCACCATCGACGCCGGCGGCTATCTTACCGGCGTGACGGAGCTGACGGCCATCCAGGGCCCGGCGGATAGCCCGTCTTACACCCTGGACGGCGGCGCGACCTGGACCGCCCTGGCGGCGGACACGCCTGTGAGCCTGAACACCTGGGGCTTCCACCAGAGTTTTCTCAACGCCATCGGGACGGAGCTGGAAAAATTTTTGCGGCTGGACATGCCGAATGACCCCGCCAAGGCGGAGTTCTTCCTGCCCAGCGTGGTGAACGCGTGTCTGACCGCCGGGACGGACCGGGTAAAGGTCCTGCCCACGGACGAGGTATGGCACGGCGTTACATACCGGGACGATCTGCCCGCCCTGCAAGCGGCCCTGGCGGACATGAAGGCCGCCGGCAAGTACCCGGAGGACCTCTGGGCATGAAAGGCTCCGTGGCGCGGCAGGCGTTTTTCACGTCCCTGCCCGTGATGGCGGGGTACGTCGTACTGGGCATCGGCTTTGGTATATTGCTGCACGACGCGGGCTACGGCGTGGTGTGGTCCCTGGCGATGGCGCTGCTCATTTACGCCGGGAGCATGCAGTACGTGGGCGTGAGCCTTCTGGCGGGCGGGGCCAGCCTGCTCACCGCGGCCCTGACCACCGTCATGGTCAACGCACGGCATTTGTTTTACAGCGTGTCCATGCTGGGCCGGTACCGGGACGCGGGCAAGTATAAACCCTACATGATTTTCGCCCTGACGGACGAGACCTATTCGCTGCTCTGCGACGGCGAGACGCCGGAGGGCGCGGACCCAAATCTTTACCGGTTTCTGGTGTCCCTTTTCGACCAGTGCTATTGGGTGATCGGCTGCGTGCTGGGGAGCATTTTAGGCGCGGCGCTGCCATTCAGCACGGCGGGCATCGAGTTTTCCATGACGGCCCTGTTCATCGCCTCCTTCACCCAGCAGTGGCTGACCACACGGGACCACATACCCGCCCTGGTAGGGCTTTGCGCGTCGCTGGTGTGCCTTTTCATATTCGGCCCGGACGACTTTCTCATCCCCGCGATGGCATTGATAACCCTGGCGCTGACTATATTGCGGCCAAGGCTCACCCGGCGAAAGGGGGCGGGACAATGACGGCCTCCAACACCCACGCGGCCGCCCTTGTGGCGGTGATGTCGGCGGTCACGGTGCTGCTGCGGTTTCTGCCCTTTTTGGTTTTCCGCAAGGGCAAGACCCCGGCCTATGTGGCCTATCTGGGCGACGTGCTGCCCCAGGCCATCATCGGCATGCTGGTGATTTACTGCCTGAAGGACGTGTCGTTTGCCGCCGCGCCTTACGGTCTGCCGGAGCTTTTGGCGGCCCTGGCGGTGGTGGGGTTACAGGTCTGGAAACGCAGCTCCCTTGTCAGCATCCTCTCCGGCACAGCCATTTATATGCTATTGATACGGCTTTTCTGAAAAGCAGCGACAGGGCCCGTTTTTTCGGGTCCTGTCGATTTTCTTCTTGCGTTGCGTGCAATAATGCGCTACAATATAAGAGCGAGATAAACGAAAGGCGGGACTTGGAGTGAGGCAACACTCCAAGCCCCTATGCAGGAGAGTTGGCTCCCACACAGCAGGATAACTGCGCCGGACCCATTATAACCGCAACCGTCCCTTTTTACAAGGACGGGTTATATGGGGCAGTGCTGTCGTTCCACGGTGTAGGGAAGTTTCCCTGCGCCGTCTTTTGTTTGTCTCGGTGGAAAGGTCCGTGGGCGGGATCGAAAACCCCGCCCCGGACCCGACTGCCGGACATCAAAAAAGAAAGGAACGGTATGAAAGCATGGCAAAGCGCAGTTTATGCATATTCTTGGCGGTCCTGACGCTGTTTGCGTTGGCCGTCCCGGCGTTCGCTGAAGAAGCGCCCGTAGAAGCGACGGAGGAACCCGTTTCGACGGAAGAACCCATGGCGACGGAAGAAGTGCCGGTCATTGAACCGGAGGTCACGGAGGAACCGGTTGAAGTCACGGAAGAGCCGGTGGCGACAGAGGAACCCGTTGTGACGGAAGAGCCGGTCGTGACGGAGGAACCTGTTGTCACAGAGGAACCGAAAGACGAGATCATACCGGTATCTGATGTCTCCAGTGGCAGCTATACTTATACCGTTGAAAATGGCGTGGCGACGCTGAAGAAGTACAACGGCTCGGATGCCAGCGTGACGGTACCGACATCCGTGATAATTGATGGCATCACCTATAAAATTCATACGGTGGAGAAATATGCTTTCGAGAATTGCTCTACCATCCGTACGCTGGTGATTCCGGAAGGTATCACATCCCTTGGTCGGGGTGCGTTTATAAACTGCACGAGCCTAAGCTCCATTACGATCGAAGGTGATATCAGAACTTGCCCTAATCCGTTTTATGATTCCTGGGATGATGCTGCATTTTATAACGTGGGAGCCAATGCGGACTCTCTGACAGTTACCTTTGGTAATGCAGTGACAGCCATTCCGACCAGCCTTTTTGCTGGTAGTGGTGACGATTATCCACATGTGACAAATCTGGTTATTGGCAACGGAGTGAGGACTATTGGCGCACATGCTTTTCGTAACTGCTACGACTTGAAAGATGTCAGCATAGGCGATAGCGTAACGGAGATAGATGCCTATGCGTTTGCGGATGATAGTGCATTAAAGGCGCTTACGCTCCCGAATAGTTTGCTGAGTATTCAGGAACGAGGGTTTTATAATTGCGCGGGTCTGACAACTCTGACCTTTGGATCAAATATAGCTTCACTTGGAAATTACTGCTTTGCCAATTGTGCGGCCTTGACTACTTTAATTCTTCCCCAGAAACTATCTTCCCTTGGCCTAAGTGCATTTATGAACTGCACGAGCCTAAGCTCCATTACGATCGAGGGTGATATCAGAACTTGCCCTAATCCGTTTTATGATTCCTGGGATGATGCTGCATTTTATAACGTGGGAGCCAATGCGGACTCTCTGACAGTTACCTTTGGTAATGCAGTGACAGCCATTCCGACCAGCCTTTTTGCTGGTAGTGGTGACGATTATCCACATGTGACAAATCTGGTTATTGGCAACGGAGTGAGGACTATTGGCGCACATGCTTTTCGTAACTGCTACGACTTGAAAGATGTCAGCATAGGCGATAGCGTAACGGAGATAGATGCCTATGCGTTTGCGGATGATAGTGCATTAAAGGCGCTTACGCTCCCGAATAGTTTGCTGAGTATTCAGGAACGAGGGTTTTATAATTGCGCGGGTCTGACAACTCTGACCTTTGGATCAAATATAGCTTCACTTGGAAATTACTGCTTTGCCAATTGTGCGGCCTTGACTACTTTAATTCTTCCCCAGAAACTATCTTCCCTTGGCCTAAGTGCGTTTATGAACTGCACGGGCCTAAGCTCCATTACGATCGAGGGTGATATCAGAACTTGTCCTAATCCGTTTTATAATTCCTGGGATCATGCTGCATTTTATAACGTGGGAGCCAATGCGGACTCTCTGAATGTTATCTTCAGCGATGCAGTAACGGCCATTCCGACCAGCCTTTTTGCTGGTAGTGGTAACGATTATCCACATGTGACAAATCTGGTTATTGGCAACGGAGTAAGAACCATTGGCGCACACGCTTTTCGTAACTGCTACGACTTGAAAGATGTCAGCATAGGCGATAGTGTAACTGAGATAAATAATTATGCATTTGCAAATGATAGCGCATTAAAGACAATCACGCTCCCGGCGAATGTGACCAGCCTGGGCGAAAGCGCGTTGAACGGCAATCTGACCAGTGCCACGGTGTATAACCCGGACTGCAAGCTGGATAAGAACGCCCTCTGGGGTGAGGCGCTGACCGTGACCGGCTACGAGGGCTCCACAGCCCAGACCTACGCCAATAGCGGGAGGTTTGGCTTCGTTTCTCTGGGTGTGGTGTCACGGCCCACACCCACACCTAAGCCCACAAATACCCCCAAGCCAACTGCAACCCCCAAACCCACGGCTACGCCTAAGCCGCAGTTGGCCGCGCCGACGGTGAAGATCGCCAAGGTGGCCGGGGGAATTAAAGTCAGCTGGAATAAGGTCACCGGTTCTCCACGGTATATGGTCTACTACAAAGAGGGCAACGGCGGGTGGACGAAGATAGGCACCACGACCAGCACCACTTACACCCGTGCGGCAAAGTATTTGAAGAGCGGCACAACCTACCAGTTCACCGTCCGTTGCTGTGCCAACGATAAGAAGACCCTCCTTGGCCCCTATAAGGCCAGCGGCAGCCTGACCTTCTATGCCGCCCCCACCGTGAAGATAGCCAAGGCGGCGAATGGCATCAAGGTGTCCTGGAACAAGATCGCCGGCGCGCCCCGGTACATGGTCTACTACAAAGAGGGTAACGGCAGCTGGACCCGGATAGGCACCACGACAGCCACCACCTACACCCGCAAGGCCGCGCAGCTGCAGAACAACGTCAAGTACACGTTCACCGTCCGCTGCTGCCAGAACGACAAGAAGACGATGCTGAGCAGCTATACGGCAAGCAACAGTTTGAAGTACACAAAATAATACCAACAAAATCACAGGGCGCGGCCGGATCTTCCGGCCGCGCCCTTCTTCTGTTTATCTGCCTTACTTGGGGAATTTCACGCTCTTGCTGGTGTTATACCCGGCGCCGAACAGGGTCTTTGTCGCGCCCTTGACGGTGCAGGGCCGGACCGTGAACTGATAGCTGACGCCGGCCTTGCCGTGCTTCCAGATATAGCTCAGGTTCTTGTTGTGCCCGATGGCATGCCATGCGCCGCCGGCGGTTTTGTAGTACACCCGATAGGTATCCGCCCCGGCCACCTTTGTCCAGCTCACCTGGATACCGTCCTTCACGGCCTTGACCGTCACAGCGGGGGCCTTCACGAACTGGATGGTCTCGCTGGTGTTGTACTTGCCGGGCATCACGGTTTTTGTCTTGCCGCTTATGGCGCAGCCCCGGACGGTGAACTCGTACTTCTTGCCGTCCGTACCGTGCTTCCAGGTATATGCCAGCTTGGTGGTGTGGCCTATGACCTTCCAGCTTCCGCCATGCTCCCGGTAGTACACCCGGTAAGCGTCGGCGCTGGTGACCTCCGTCCAGGTCAGCTGAATGCCGTCGGCTGTGTTCGCCACCGTCACCATGGGTGCGGCGCTCGCGGCAGTGATATCTATCCGCTCCGCCTGGCCGCACACGCTGCACGTCCGCTCACGGACCATCTTACTGCTGGTCTCGCTCAGAGTCGTCCACTTGCCCCACTGATGGCCGCTGGCGGGCGTGGTATCGATGACCTCCTCGCCCAGCACATGGGTCTTGCCGTCCACTGTCACGCTGATGCGGACAAGCTCGCCCACGCCCGTCTCGCAGTTGGCCGCCTTCACCTGCCCCGCGGATGTCTGCTGAAGGTCCGTGGTGGTCCAGGTGTGGCTTGCATCGTTCCGGCAGGTGAGCGTCGCCGTGAGCACGCCGTTGACGCGCTCCAGCCTGGGCGGGTACGGATCGTTGGCGCCGAAGCACCAGGCGTGGCCCAGCACCGCCGCCGGAGCCGTCGTTTCCGCCGTCACCGTCTTGCCGTCCGTCATCTGCGCCGTCGCCGTATAGCGCGCCTCGCCGGCCGTCTCGCAGGTAGGCGCGGTCAGCGTCGTCGCCGTCGTATGGGCCGTGACGGCCTCGGTGTGGGTCGCGTCCCTGGCACACGTCAGGGTAAACGTGACCGTCCGCATGTCGTCCGACCAGCTCACCGTCGGCTCGCTGCTCCACTGGTGCCCCGCGGGCGGCACGTCCTCCAGCGTGATGGAATAGCGCTGGCTCTTGCCGCCGATGGTCGCCTGGGCCGTGTACGTGGTGGTCCCCGGCGCGTCGCACTTCTCCGTGCGCTGGACCTCCGGGTCCGTCACCACCAGCGGCTGCTCCAGTCGGCTCCCGTCGCTGCCCGTGCGGACGGCTGTCACCGTCACGTACGGCGTCGCGCCCATGGCCAGGGTCATCCACTTCACCCCGTCCGTATCGTCGCTCTCCGGCAGCTCCCACGTATAGGTCACGTTCTGCTGCACGGGCTCTTTTGCGCCGCAGGTGGCGCACACGTGGTCCTGGGTGTACCGATGCCCCAGCGCGGGGATCTCATAGTCCTCTTCCTCGCCGGCCAGATAGACCTGTTCGTCGAATTCATACCCCATCCGATAGCTCGTCACGCCGCTCTTTGTGCACGTGGCCGGCTCAGTTTTCACCTGCATCAGCTCGGCATACACCGTCTGGGTATGGGCGTTGTCGTTCAGGCAGAAGATGGTCAGCGTTGTGAAGCTGCCATCCACACCGGGCCGCAGCCCCAGCTCGTCGCCTTCCACGTCCCACTCATGGCCCAGCGCCGGGGTCTGCACGCTCTCGGTGGCCGTCGCGGTCACGCCGTCGTATTCCACGCTTGCGCTGTAGACGGTCTCGCCGCTCTGCTCGCATGTGGGGGCCGTGGACCCCAGCACCACGCTCTCGGCCTGACACGTGGTCTGCTCGCCGCAGGTGTCGCACCGGAGCGTGAATGTCGCCGTGGCGTGGTCCGCGGACCACACGGTCTTGCTCTCGTCCACCAGCCACGCGTGGCCCTTTGCCGGCACGAACGTCTGCTTCGTATAGGTCCCCGACTGCTCGCCCAGTTCCACGTTCACCGTCCAGGCCGTCCAAGCGCCCGTGGTGCACGTGACCTCTTCCGTCACGGGACGGGCCTGGATCTGCTCGCCCGAGTAGGTCAGCGTCTCGGACCAGTCGCAGTCCAGGCATTCCGCCTTCAGCGCGACGCTCACCACCCGGTCGTTCACCACGGTCCATTCCGCCTCATCCGGCAGCATGTATATGTGCTCGTGGCTGGACTGCTCACGCTCGTGGCACATGGAGCACTCCCGCTCGTATATCCGGCCGTCCGCGCCGCTGCTGACCAGCTCCCACTTGCCCCAGTCGTGGGGGACCGTGGGCAGCGCGTACGTCACCGTATCGGCCAGCACGTGCTTCTGCCCGTCCACTTCATAGCTCATGCGGTATGTCTCGCTGCCCTCGACCGTGCATGCGGCGGCCGTCTCGGCGATCTTCTCCGCGCTGGTGTACACCGTGCGGGTGTGGCTGTGGTCGTTTTTGCATGTGATGGTCAGGGTCGTGAAGTCGCCCTGCACACCGGGCATAAGGCCGATGTCGTCGCCCTCCACGTCCCAGTCGTGGCCCAGCGCGTCAATGGCCGTGGTGGCGGTGAATATCCCGTTGGCGCAGCCCAGCTCGGCCGCCTTTTGCGAGGCGTCCGCCTGGTATTTCCGAGCGCCGGCCATGGTGCACGTGGGCTCCTTCACGACCTGGACGCTGGCGTCCACCGTCACGCTTTCCGTGTGGGAGTGGTCGTTGCCGCAGATGAACGTCACCGTCGCCTGCTTCCAGTCCGCCATCCACTGGACCGACGCGCTCCACGCGTGGCCCAGCGGGGCCACCGGCACGGTCTTGCTGTTGGTAAACTCCATGCCGTTTATCGTGATCGTGGCCGTATAAGTTTTGCTGCCCTCCGCCGTGCATGTGGCCGCCGTCCGGCCGGTGATGACCGCTTTCGCCGTCAGCACCACGGCCTCGCCGCCGCTTTGGGGCAGGGTCAAGGCGGCCGTCACAGGCCCGTCGCCGCTCATATCCTCGGGCCAGTCCCAAACGCCGTCGCTGGGCGAGATGCCGGTCAGCTTTGCGATCCTGTCGCTCTGGATGACGTACAGCTCCTCCGCGCCGTTGGACGAGACCCGGACCAGTCCGGCCTCATCCGCCAGCGCCTTGGACACGTAAGCGTACAGCGTATTGTCGTCCAGCGCCGCGTGGTTTCTGGGCTGCCAGCTCTTCCCGCCGATGGTCACGGCCATGCCGCCGGAGTTTTCCAGCGTCACCAGATAGGCCGGGTCGCCGTTTTTATCCACGGGCTGGGGGTTGACGCTTCCGTTGGCGGCCTTCACCGAGCCGCCGTCGATGGTCACCGTGGCGCTGGCGTTGCTGCCGGAGCCGATGTCCGAGGCGGCCCAGCCCTGGAAGGCTGTCACCGTGCCGCCGTCGATGGTCACCGTGGCGGAATCGGCGGCCCATCCGTTGCCGATGCCCGCGCCGCCATCGCCGCCGTGGGCGTTGATGACGCCGCCGTGGATGGTCACCGCGGTGTTGTGTGTCCAGGCGCCGGCGCCGATGCCCGCGGCGCCCTGGGCGCCGTTGGCGTTTATCGTGCCGCCGGTGATGGTCACCGTGGTCCCGTCGGCGTAGGTGCCGCCGCCCACGCCGGGGCCGCCCAGGTCCGCGACGAACGAGGCGAGCAGACCGCCGGCGGCGTCGATGGTGCCGTTGTTGATGGTCACCGTGGCGCTGCCCCGAAATCCGGAGCCCACGCCCGCGGCGTATCCGCCGCCCTGGGCCTTGATGGCGCCGCCGTCGATGGTCACCGTGGCGGTGGAGTAGGGTCCGGCGCCAATGCCCGGGGCGGACATGCCGCCGGTGGCGTCTATCACGCCGCCGTTGATGGTCACCACGGCGTCGGCCTTTTCATTGCCGGCGCCGATGCCGGAGCCGTCATCGGCGCCGGCGGCCGTCACCGTGCCGGCGTTGACGGTCAGGCGAACGCCGGTGACACTGTTGCGGGTGCCGATGCCGGAGCCATATTCACTGTTGGTGGACTTCACCGTGCCGCCGTTGATGGTCACCGCGGCATTGCTGCCGCAGAGGATGCCGCCGGTGGTGACGGTGAGAGCGCCGTCCTTGGCATAGTCCGCGTTCTGGCCCCAGATGGTCAGGCTGCTGTTGTCCCCGACGCTGACGCCGCCGTTCACCGTCAGGGCCGCGCCGTCGATCAGGACCAGATTCACGTCGCCGCTGACCGTGACCGCGTCAAAAGTCATGATGCCGCCGGCCATGTACCAGCCGCCCGTCCAGCTTGTCGCGTTCGCCGCTATCGCCGTGGCCGTCTCGCGCCGCTGGTCCTGTTTGGCGGTCGGGTCATAGTACCGCACGGCCGTGGAGGCCTCGTACTGGCGCGTCCTATCGTTGCGCACGTACAGCACGGCCTGGCCGGTCCCCACCGTCACGTACACGTCCGGGGCGGACAGGTAGAGATACAGGTCCGTGTCGCCGGTACCCGCGGCGGCGTGGTTGTTCACGTCCCAGACCTTCCCGTTCACGGTGACGATTTCGCCGTTGGGGTTGGGGATGCGCAGCAGATAGGCCTCTTCTCCGTTTGCGCCCACCGGCTCGGGGCTGACGTACCCTATGGCCTTCACCGACCCGCCTGTGATGGTCACCGTGGCGTCGCCGCCGTTTGGCCCGCGGCCCAGGGCCGCGCTCACCTCGTCGCCGAAGGCCGTCACCACGCCGCCGTTGATCACGACCGCAATCTTGGCCGCGGCGCCCCCTGCGCCGATGGACGTGCTGCCGTTGCCGTTGGCGTTGACCACGCCGCCGTTGATGGTCACCGTGCCGCTGCAGTCGGTGTTGCCGCCGATGGCCGCGCCGCCGCCGTTGGCGTTGATCACGCCGCCGTTGATAACGATATCTCCGCTGTGGGCGCCGAACGCAATGCACATGCCGCTCTGGACCGTCAGCGTCCCGCTCTTGGCCGGGTCCTTGTCCTGGCCCCAGATGGTCAGACTGCCGCCCTCCTGGACCCGGATGCCATCGCTGACGGACACCGTCGCGCCGTGGGCCAGTATCAGGTTCACGCTGCCCTGGACCCCGATGCTGCTTATGTTCGTCGCGCCCTGGGCCACGTACCAGCCGCCCGTATTATTGTCCCCGCGCAGGACGCTCTGGACCGACTCTACCGTCTCCCGCTGCTGGACGCCGCTGGCCGGGTCGTAATAGACACTGCCCGCGGCCTTTTCAAACCGGCCAGCCTCCTTATTCAGCACGTACCGCTCGATAGCCCCGCCGTTGACGGTCACGAACACCGTCGTCTCCGTCTCGGGCAGGTACATATAAAGATTCGTGTCGTTGCCCAGCGCCGCGTGATTATTTGTGTTCCATGCCTTGTCGTTCACGGTGACGGTCCCGCCGTTGGGGTTGGCCACCTGCAGGGCATAGAGCGCCCCTCCGGCGCTGTTCTTGGGCTGGGGGAAGATGCCCTCGCCGGATTTCACCGAGCCGCCGTCGATGGTGACGGACAGGAGCGAAGGATCGTACTGGAACTTGGTCGAGCCGCCGATGCCCGGGACGGTCCCGCCCTGGCCCGGCATGTTGCCGCCGTTGGCCGTTATCGTGCCGCCGGTGATGGTCACGGTCATGCCGTTTCCGCCGTAGCCGTCGCTGTTGCCGGCGCCGATGCCCGCGCTCCAGCTGCCGCCCTGGGCCGTTATCACGCCGCCGCTGATGCGCAAACTGGATTTTTTGAACGACGAGCCGGTGCCGATGCCCGCGCCGGAATCGCCGCCGGTGGCGTTTATGGTGCCGCCGCTGATGTTCACCGTGCCGCCGGGGCCGTAACAACCGGTGCCGATGCCCGCGCCCAGTGCGCCGCCGGTGGCCGTCACGTCGCCGCCGGTGATGGTCACCGTGGTGTTGGAGGCGTGATACCCGGCGCCGATGCCCGCTTCCTCCATGCCGCTGACGGCGTAGATCGCGCCGCCGCTGATGTTCACCGTGGCGCCGCCATACCAGTCGCCGGAGCCGATGCCCGCGCCGTGTTGACTGGCGGTGGCCGTCACATGTCCGCCGTTGATGGTCACCCGGACGTTGCTGTCGCCGTTGCCGCCGCCGATACCCGCGCAGTTCTCGTTCGCGCCGGTAACGGTCAGGGTCCCGTCATCGTGACAGTCGCTCTCGCTGCCCCAGACGGTCAGTCTGCCGCCGTCCCTGATTTGGATGCCCCGGCTGACCGTCAGGCTCGTATTCTTAGGCAGGATAAGGTTCACGTTGCTGTAAACGTCCACGTGCTCCAGCGTCACCGCGCCGTCGGCCACATACCAGCCGTTTTCCCATGTGGTCACGCCGCTCTTCACGGGGTGGACGTTCCCGGCCTGCTGCATCGACCCCTCATTCGGGTCGTAATACTGCACCGACCTGGTCGCCGGATCGGCGGGCACGGGGCCCACGTGCTCGAACTGGCCCGCGTCCTTGTTCAGCCGGTACCGCTGGGCTGCGCCGCCGCCCACGGACACGTCCGCGGTGGTGTCCGTGTCGGGCAGATACATGTAAAGGTTGGCGTCGCCGTCTGCGGCCGTGTTGTTCGTGCCATTCCATGCCTTGCCATTCACGGTGACGGTCCCGCCGCTGGGGTTCTCCACCTGCAGCAGATAGGCCGCGTGTCCCTCGGCGTCCGTGGGCCGGACATTGCAGGCGCCCTTTACCGAGCCGCCGGTGACGATCACCGTGGCCGAGGACGCATACCCGGCGCCGATGCCCGCTTCCTCCATGCCGCTGACGGCGTAGATCGCGCCGCCGCTGATGGTCACCGTGGCGTTGCCATACCAGTCGCCGGAGCCGATGCCCGCGGCCTGTTCGCCGCCGGTGGCGTTGATCGCGCCGCCGCTGATATTGATCGTGGCGCCGCACCAGTACGCACCGCCGCCGATGCCCGCGCCGCGCCAACCGCCGATGGCCGTTATGGCGCCGCCGGTGATGTTCACCGTGATATTGGCGCTGCCAGACCCGGTGCCGATGGCTGCTCCTTCCGAGCCGCCCCGGGCCGTCACCACGCCGCCGTTGATGGTCACTATGCCGCCGCTGCCGCCGATGCCCGCGGCCTGGTTGCCGCCGTTGGCCGTCAGCGAGCCGTCCTTGCGACAGTCCTCCTCGGTGCCCCAGATGGTCAGGCTGTTGCCCTCGCCGACGCCAATGCCGCCGTCAGAACGCAGGCTCATACCCTTGGGCAGTATCAGGTTCACGTCGCCGTTGACGTTGACCCGCCCCAGGCTCACCTTGCCGTCCGCCGCGTACCAGCCGCTGGTCCATTCCGTGACATCCTCCGTCACGGCCGTGACGTTCTCCACCGTCTTCTTCGTCTTCTCGGCCGGGTCGTAGTATGACGCCGTCTTCGTCAGCGGGTCATAGTACTGCGGGCCGATGTCCTCAAACTGGTTCGTGTCCTTGTTCAGGCAGAATTTCTCCACCGGCTTGCTCCCCACGGTCACGCCGGCCGAGCCGTTGACGCCGTGCAGATACATATAAAGATTTGTGTCGCTGCCGCCCGCGGCCGCGTGGTTGTTGACGTTCCACGCCGTTCCGTCCACGGTGACAGTCTCGCCGCTGGGGTTCGCGACCTGCAGCAGATAGACCGGCTCGCCGTTTCCGTTCACGGGTTGGGGACTGACGCCGCCTTTCACCGACCCGCCGTTGATGGTCAGATTGGCTTGTGCGCCGCCGACGCCCACGCCGCCATCGCCTGTGGCCGTCACGGTGCCGCCGTTGATGATGACATCCGCGCCGTCGGTCTCATACCGGCTGCCGACGCCCGCGGCTCCCGAGCCGCCTGTGGCGTTGACCACACCGCCGTCGATGGTCACCGTGGACGTGGACAAACTTCCTGAGCCGACGCCCGCGGCTCTCGGGCCGCCTGTGGCCGTCACGGTACCGCCCGTGATGTTCACGGTGCAGCGGGAATAGCCCAACCCGCTGCCAATGCCCGCGCCGGCGCTGCCGCCGTTGGCCGTGACATTGCCGCCGTTGATGGTCACCGTCATAAAGAGGGCGTCGCTGTCGCCGCCGCCGATGCCCGCGCCGTAGGCGCCGCCGTTGGCCGTGATGGTGCCGCCGTTGATGATAACATTCACGTCGTCCGCATCCCGGCTGCCGCCGATGCCCGCGCCGCTGGCGCCGCCCTGGGCCGTCACCGTGCCGCCGTTGATGGTCACCGTGGCCATTCCGCCGCCACCGATGCCCGCGCCTTCCTCTCCGCCGGTGGCCGTCACCGAGCCGGCGTTGATGGTCAGAGCGCTCTTGCGGCCCCACGTGTTCACGCCGCCGGTGGCCGTGATATTGCCGCCGTTGATGGTCAGACTGGCGCCGGAGTTCACGTTCAGGCCGCCGCTCTGGACGATCAGCGCTCCGTCCTGGCTATAGTCGCTCTGATCGCCCCAGATGGTCAGACTGCCGTATTGGCTGATGTGGATGCCGTTGGCGACCGTCAGGCGCGCCCCCTTGGGCAGGATCAGGTCCACATGGCCCGTGACGGTGACCTGGTCAAGGCTTGCCGTGCTGTGCACCGGACTGCCGTCGCTGGTTCTGGTTCCGACCACGTACCAGCCGCTCAAGTGCACGTCCTTTTTCCACTCCTGGACATCCGACGTGACAAGCGTGACGTTGCGCGCCTGCTGGGCCGACTGTGTGTTGGGGTCGTAGTATGCCACGGTCGCGACGGTCACGGCGGCCGTCTCAGCCTCCGCCGTGACCTCCGGTTCGGCCGTGACCTCGGGTTCTTCCGTGACCTCGGGTTCTTCCGTGACCTCGGGTTCTTCCGTGACCTCCGGTTCGACCGTTACTTCCGGTTCGACCGTGACCTCCGGTTCAGCCGTGGCCTCCGGTTCGACCGTTACTTCCGGTTCAGCCGTGGCCTCCGGCTCTACCGTGGCATCCGGTTCGACCGTTACTTCCGGTTCAGCCGTGGCCTCCGGTTCCGCCGTTACTTCCGGCTCGTCCGCCGCGAACGCCGCCGTCGCCAGACTGCCAAAGGCGAGCACCGCTGCCAGAAACACAGCTATGACCCGTTTTGCCATCTGCATTCCAGTGTCCTCCTTGCGATATTACAAACGTGTATATTCAACCAATTCTGGCAACAACATAGCAAATCGCCCCGCCCAAAGTCAATAATT
This sequence comes from uncultured Oscillospiraceae bacterium, assembly GCA_947624395.1. Lineage (GTDB taxonomy): Bacteria > Bacillota > Clostridia > Oscillospirales > Oscillospiraceae > CAJOIG01. The sequence continues at coordinate 4,848 of CANQKA010000017.1, read as the reverse complement.
CTGTCCTGAAATGCAGAAATCACGACGTGAATTGCAAGCCGCCCGGTAAAAACCCGGGCGGCTTGGTTCGATTTTAGAGATTTTGCCGGTTCAGCTCACGCGTTTGTCTCCGGAAAGAGCTTGTTGTAGCAGGGGATGCAGTAGGCTTTGCCGTTCTTGGCCTTGGCGGCCTTCACCTCTGCGCCGCAGTTGTCGCAGATCCAGCCCTTGGCCAGCTTGCCGTCGCCGCCCGTCACGTTCTTCAGGGCCTCTTCCGCCAGCTGCTCATTGTTCTTCGTGTTTTCCATGGTATTATCCTCCCTTATGAATTTTGGTTTTTGATACAGCTCAACTTGTCGCTGTTTCTGGTGGCAACATAGCAATTTTTCCTGCCAAATGTCAATATTTTTGTCCTGAAATGCAGAAATCACGACGTGAATTGCACTTTTGGAAGAAAAATCCATATAAAAAGGCCCCCTCTTCCGAGGGGACAAGGATCTAAAATCGCGGCGCAGCCGCGCACAATATCGAAGGCCCCCTTGTCAAAGGGGGCTGTCGCCGCCGTCAGGCGGTGACTGGGGGATTGCCCCCTCGCGCCGCAGCGCGGCCCCCTCTGACGAGGGGGCAGTCAGCGCCTTTGGCGCTGACTGGGGGAGAGACAGACCACTGCCCACATATAGAAAAAGGCCCCCTCTGACGAGGGGGCTGTCAGCGCCTTTGGCGCTGACTGGGGGAGAGATTCTCAATTTTTCCCTTTTTCCACCAGGTCCTCGCCGATCCTATACACGTCCCCCGCGCCCACGGTCAGCACCAGATCTCCTGGCTGCACGCTGGCCCGCAGGATCGTCTCGATCTCGTCGAAAGTGGGCCGGAAGATGCTGTTCGGTATCTGCTTGGCCAGGTCCGCCGAGGAAATGCCCAGGATATTCGTCTCCCGAGCGGCGTATATCTCCGCCAAGATCGCCAGATCCGGCCTTTTGAGCTGCTTCACGAAGTCGTCGAACAGGGCGTTGGTCCGGGAATACGTGTGTGGCTGGAATATGACGATGACCCGCTTGTACCCCAGCGGCTCCACCGCGTCCAGCAGGGCCTTCAGCTCGCCGGGGTGATGGGCGTAATCGTCGTACACGTCCGCGCCGTTATACTTGCCCTTGAACTCGAAGCGCCGGTTGGCCCCCCGGAACCCGGCCAGGCCGTATGTCACCGCGTTGGGGGACACGCCCAATGTCATGGCCGCGGCTGCCGCCGCCAGGGCGTTTTTCACGTTGTGCACCCCGGGCACCTGCAGGTGCAGGTGAGTGAAGAACTGGCCGTTTTTCAAAATGTCGAAATCCGTCTGCGCGCCCCGGCTGACGATGTTCACCGCCTGGATATCTGCCTCCGGCGTCAGGCCAAAGGTGACCATGTGCCTGTCCAGACCCGCCAGCGCCGCCATGGTATTGGCGTCATCCAGGTTGGCCACCACCACCCCGTCGGCGGGCACCAGCTGGGCGAATTTCCGGAACGATGTCTTGACCGCCTCCAGGTCTGCAAAATAGTCCAGATGGTCCGCGTCGATGTCCAGTATCACGGCCACGGTGGGGAAGAAGGCCAGGAAGCTGTCGTAATACTCGCAGCTCTCCATCACGATGGTATCCCCCGCGCCCACCCGGTGTCCGGCCTGGAGCAGGGGCAGGGTGCCGCCTATCATGACCGTGGGGTCCTTTTCCGCCGCCATCAGGATATGGGTGCACATGGAGGTAGTGGTGGTCTTGCCGTGGGTACCGGCGATGCACAGGGCGTTTTTGTACCGCTTCATCAGCGCGCCCCAGGCCTGGGTCCGCTCGAACACGGGTATGCCCATCTCCCGTGCGGCCCGTATCTCCGGGTTGTCGTCGTGGACGGCGGCGGTGCGGACCACGAAATCGTAGCCGGTGTTGATGTTCCCGGCGTTGTGGCCGATGTTCACCCGGATGCCCAGACCTTCCAGGTGCTCCACCTTGTCGCTGCGCTGCATGTCGCTTCCGGATATCGCCAGGCCCTCGCCCTGCAAGACCTCCGCCAGGGGGGACATGGACACGCCGCCGATGCCGATGAGATAGCCCCGTTTGCCGGGAGCCAGATATTCGTCAAATGATGCTGTCATGCTTCATAACCCCAATATGTTGTGTGTTCTTGCCGCTCCTTTCATTATATTCGCTATACACGCATTTTACAAGTGGTATTTTATCGCCCCGCCGTCTCAGGGACGTATCACCTTTCCGGCCTTGGCGTACTTCATGCACTCCCGGCAGTACACGCACTGGCTCACCAGCCACACCAGACACACGGCCAGCGACGGCAGAAACCCGATGTCGAATATGATAGCCCCCACGGCGAACACCCCCGCCAGCGTCACGCAGACCGTATTCACCGCCTGGTACGCCCTGAGCGCGCACTTGCCGATGAGCAGCTTTTCCGCCTCGTCGCAGCTGTCCATCCACTTCCTCTGAAACTTCACGTCGTACACGGACGCGGTCTTTTCCGGGTTCGTCTTTTTCGCCGCGTCCACGCATTTCTGCTGGAGCGCGATGTTCTCGGCCATGACCGCAAAAAACGCCCCGATGCCCACCAGCAGCATCACGGATGCACTGGTGTCCTCAAAGATGGCGAAGCCCCCGGCATAGCTGGCCGCGATCAGGAAAAAGCTGACGATGCACGCCCCGTTCGCGATCCACACCACCAGGCTCAGCCCCGCGTCGATCTGGTCCGATACCGCCTCGTCCTCGCCGTCCCAGGCGGCCAGCCGCTCTTTCGCCTTTCTGTAAAGAGGCGCGGCCACCGCCGGCAGCGCCACGGCCTCCGCCGCCAGCAGCCACGGCGCCACATGGGAGCCGAACGCCCGTCCCGCGCTCTTCAAGCCGTCCGCCATCTCGTTCCAGCCGTATTTGGCCGCGAAAAACCCGATGCACCCGCCGACTGCCAGGCTTGCCGCCAAACTCAGCAAAAACTTTGGCAGCGCTTTCCGGTTGGCCCTTTTGATCTCGTTGTTATCCATGTCATTTTTCCTCCCTTTCATCCTCTTGTAAATAGAATACTTCCTCCACCGTCACGCCGCACACCCTGGCGATGGTCAGCGCCAGGGTGACCGACGGCGAATAATCCCCCCGCTCGATGAGACTGATGGTCTGGCGGGACACGCCGCACATTCGCCCCATATCCTGTTGATTGACTCCCAGCGCGGCCCGCCGCTCCTTCAGCCGGTTTCGCAGGACCATAGCGCACCTCCCAATGACAACTATCTTTGCCGAATTGACAATTATCCTTGTCATTTTGCATTATACTCTTGTCATATCCGTCTGTCAATAGCCCCGGGCGAAAATATTTCCGCCCCGCCCGTCCCGTCTTGATTTTTAATACTGTGCATGCTAAAATAACAATGTTAAAAATCGCAGACGGGGAGGGCCGGGTTTTGGCGTCCTGGAAGGGGAGCGCCTGGACCCATTTTCCATATCCGGCGACACTTTGACAGATATTGACAGATAAAGGAGTGACCGATCATGAGCTGCAACAAACCGAGCGTGGACCTGACGCTGCTGGAGCCGACGCTGGCGGAGTACGCCAACGTCAAAGGCAGCCTCATCTCCATTCTGCAAAAGACCCAGGAGCTGTACGGCTATGTGCCCATGGACGCGGTGTACCGTATCTCGGAGCGCACCGGCGCCAGCCCCGCGAAAATACTGGGCGTGGCGACGTTTTACTCCCAGTTCCGCTTCCAGCCCATGGGCAAATATCTGGTCATGCTGTGCAAGGGCACGGCGTGTTATGTAAACGGCGCGGAGCGTATTCTGGACGCGGTGACGGACGAGCTTGGCATCGGCAGCAACGAGACGACGGAGGACGGACTTTTCTCCCTGTCGGTGGTGGCGTGCCTGGGCTGCTGCTCTCTTGCGCCGGTGATGATGATCAACGACAAGGCGTACGGTTCCCTGACGCCGGACAAGGCCCGGCAGATCTTACGGGACCTTCGGAAGGAGGCGCAGATCGGATGAAAATGCCAGCTCGTATCGTAGTGGGCGAGGGCAGCTGCGGTCTGGCCGCCGGCGCGGCGGCGGTCTACGACGCCCTGCAAAAAGCCCTGACGGCCGACGTGGACGCGAAGCTTTCCATCACCGGCTGCGTGGGCGCGTGCTTTTTGGAACCCATCGTGGACGTGTACGATGACCGGGGTTTTCTCCACCGCTGCGTGCACGTGACGCCGGAGAACGCCGAGACCATCGTATCCGCCGTCAAGACCGGCGATTACGCCAGCCTTTCTAACATCCTGATACAGCCCGAGGACGAGAGCTTTCTCACCAAACAGACCCGTATCGCCCTGCGGCACTGCGGCGTCATCGACCCGGAGAGCATCGACGAATATTTAGCGGACGACGGCTACCAGGCCCTGGAAAAGGTGCTGAAGACCATGACCCCCGAGCAGGTCATCGAGGAGATCAAGATCTCCGGCCTGGCCGGTCGCGGCGGCGCGGGCTTTCCCACGTGGTTCAAGTGGAACGCGGCGCGGCAGAGCGCCGGCACGGAGAAATACCTCATTTGCAACGCGGACGAGGGCGACCCCGGCGCGTTCATGGACCGGGCCGTCATTGAATCCGACCCCCACAACCTGATCGAAGGCATGCTGATCGGCGCGTACGCCATCGGCTGCATCGAGGCCGTTGTATACGTCCGGGCCGAGTATCCTCTCGCCATCGTCCGCCTGACCGAGGCCATCCGTCAGGCCCGGGAGCGGGGCTATCTGGGCAGGAACATTCTGGGCACAGATTTCAGCTGCGATATCCGCATCAAGGCCGGCGCGGGCGCGTTCGTCTGCGGCGAGGAAACGGCCCTCATTGAATCCCTGGAGGGCAACCG
>CANQKA010000016.1 GCA_947624395.1 uncultured Oscillospiraceae bacterium | reverse complement strand
AGAGGAAGAGGGATTTAAAATAGTCTCTCCCCCAGTCAGCGCCAAAGGCGCTGACAGCCCCCTCGTCAGAGGGGGCCTTTGAAAGAGGAAGAGGGATTTAAAATAGTCTCTCCCCCAGTCAGCGCCAAAGGCGCTGACAGCCCCCTCGTCAGAGGGGGCCGTTTAAAGCGGAGACACCTTTGGGAGGAATATTATGAGAGCGTATGAACGGTTTTTGGGGTATGTGAAAGTCAACACAAAGTCGGACGATGATACGGGGACCACGCCGTCCACGGCGTGCCAGTGGGATCTGGCAAGAGCGCTGGCGGAGGAACTGAAAGCGCTGGGGCTGGAAAAGGCCGGCGTGGATGAAAACTGCATCGTCACGGCATGGATACCGGCCACGGCCGGGTGCGAGGACGCGCCGGCGCTGGGCTTTCTGGCCCACATGGACACGTCCCCGGCCTTCTCCGGCCAGAACGTGACGCCGGTGGTGCATGAGCATTACGACGGGGGCGATCTGGAGCTGCCCAAAGAAGGGCGGGTCATCCGGGTAGCGGACTTCCCGTTTTTGAAGGGTCTTGTGGGCAAGACCATCATCACCGCCGACGGGTCCACCCTGCTGGGGGCGGACGACAAGGCCGGCGTGGCGGAGATCGTGACCGCGTGCGAAAGGCTGCTGGCGTCGGACATGCCCCACGGGCGGGTGTGCGTGGCGTTTACCCCCGACGAGGAGATCGGCCAGGGGCCGGATCACTTCGACGTGGCCGCTTTCGGGGCAAAATACGCCTACACCGTGGACGGTGGCAGGGCCGGGTCCATCGAGTACGAGAACTTTAACGCCGCCAGCGCGGTGGTGACCATCGAGGGCGTGTCGGTCCACCCCGGCACCGCCAAGGGCATCATGGAAAACGCCCTGCTCATCGCCCAGGAGATAAACGCCCAGCTGCCGCCGGACGAGATACCGGGCCGGACGGAGGGGTACGAGGGCTTTTTCCATCTGGACGGGCTCACGGGTACCGCCGCCCAGGCAAGGATGGGGTACATCATCCGGGACCACGACAAGGAGAAGTTCGAGGCCCGCAAGGCCATGATGGCCGATATCTGCGACCGGGTGGGCAAAAATCATCCCACGGCCAAGGTGAGCCTGGACATGAAGGACAGCTATTACAACATGAAGGAAAAGCTGGCCGGGTGCATGCATCTCATCGACAACGCCAATGAGGCCGCCAGGATGGCCGGGGTAGAGCCGGTGGTGGAGGCCATACGGGGCGGCACCGATGGGGCGAGACTGAGCTTCATGGGTCTGCCGTGCCCCAATCTTGGCACCGGCGGGTATAACTGCCACGGGCCCATGGAGCTGGCCGTGGCGGAGGAAATGGACACGATGGTGGAGATCATATTGAACATCGTGAAGCTGTACAGCGGCAAGTGAAATAAAATAAAAAGCAGCGCCCCGGAGAGACGAGCTCTCCGGGGCGATTTTTGTATGGCATGGAAGGCGACAATCCCCCAGTCAGCGCCAAAGGCGCTGACAGCCCCCTTTACACAAGGGGGCCTTTCGATAAGGAAGAGGATTTAAATATCTCTCCCTCAGTCAGCGCCAAAGGCGCTGACAGCCCCCTCGTCAGAGGGGGCCGTTGAAAGAGGAAGAGGATTTAAATATCTTTCTCAAACTCGCGGCCCGGAGGGCCGAATCCGGGGGGTTACAATGCATCCTCGTTCACACGCTCGGGGGGATGCTCCAGGGCGTCAGGGTTGGCCAGGTAATAGCGGAAATAGCGGAAGGCCGAGCCCACGTAGGAGCTCTCCGCGATGCGGGTATCGTAGGTCACGGCAAAGTCCATGTACTTGCGCTCCTGGGGCTTGCCAAGCCGGTCCAGCTCCGTCACCGTGCGGATACGGCCTACGGACAGCGTTACGGGCAGGGCGCCGGTGCTATTGAGGCTCCGGCGGACCGGTGGCAGGTGGAAGCCGCCCTCGTCGGAGATGAGCGCCGAGCCGTGGTAGGGGCTCTTCTCCGTCAGGCTCCGGCGCAGAAGGCCGTGGTAGTCCAGCCAGCGCAGCACGGCGATGGCGAAACGCAGGACGAACCGGGGCGTCTTGACAAGGGTGGAGGCCACCCGCTCCAGCCGGTCCGCGGACTGGTCGGCCTTTAGGTTGTCCACCTGGGTGTTGATCTTCCGGTACACGTCGGAGATGGTGTCCGTGGGCTGGAAGCGGACGGTCACGTTCATGCCGCCGGCGTCCGCCGCGCCGCTGCCGCCGGAGGAAAGTACGATGTCGATATCGTCCCGCGAATAGAGGAAGCGGCCGGAGACAAAGCGGTTCATGGCAGGGCGCAGGGCCAGCATGCGCACGTAGGCCGCGATGACCACGTGCAGCAGCGACATGCTCTCATCCCCGGCGGCACGGCGGCTTTTCAGCCAGGATTCTATCGCTGTCACGTCCGCCGCGTCATAAAAGCTGCCGGCGGCGTCAGCCGGGGTCAGGACGGTGAAGGGGGAGAGCTGGAACAGCGGGGAGATCGTGCGCAGACGGCGGCCGTCCTTCCGGTCCGTCATGCGCCGTCGGGTGTATTGATCGGGCATAGGGCTGAAACCTTCCTGTCAGGAATAGATGTCGGGCTGCTCGATGATCTCGCCGGCGCGGACTTTGGCCATCATGTCCTTGGCAAAGGCGATATCATCGTCGCTCAGCCAGAAGACGAATTGGGGGCCGGAGTCGGGCAGGGAGTAGGTCACCTGGTGGCCCTCCACGCTGTGCACCAGGGTGTAGCACACCACGTTCCAGTCGCCGCCGTTGGCCAGCTGGTCCCGGACAAGCTCGGCCAGCAGGTCGTAAGGCACCGTCGTCTCATACTCGCCCTCCAGGCCGTCCAGCACCGCGGACCAGTTCGCCAGAAGGTCCGGAGACAGGACCTTTTCGATCATGCCCTTCACCAGCTTCATCTGGTCACGGCCACGCTGGATGTCCCCGTCCGGGAAGGATTTGCGCTCACGGGCGAACACAAGGGCCTGGTCGCCGTTGAGGGTGTTCTCCCCCTGGGGGAAGGTGTACACCTGGTCGGCAAAGTCGAACTCCCAGGAGGTGAAGGTGTAGTCAGAGTCAACGGTAACGCCGCCAAGGGCGTCTACCACGTCCTCAAAGCCAGTGAAGCCGATACGGAACCAGTAGTCGATGTCACCGTACTGGGACTCCATGGTCTGCATCAGCATGTCGATACCGCCAAAGTTGCCGATGTGGGTCAGCTTGTCCCGCGTCTCGCCCTGGCCGGGTACGCAGAGAAAACCGTCCCGGGGGGTGGTGACAACGAGGATCTGGTGGGTGGTCCGGTTCACGGTGAAAATCATGTTCACGTCGGAGTAGCACAGGTCTACCATGCCGTGGCGGCTGTCGATGCCGCTGACGTAGACGGTGAAGGTCTCCGGGAACTGAGACGGCTCTTCCGTGGGCTCCGGCGTGGGCTCGGCCGTGGGTTCGGCGGTGGGCTCGGCCGTGGCCACGGGGGGCATGGTGGGGGAGATGCTCACCACGGCGTCGTGCAGGACACGGGCGGTCCGGTTGGCCAGGGTGAAGCCGCTGAGGGTCAGGAATATGTACGGCGCGGCCAGCAGCACGCCGGCGCAAAGCCGCAGCTTTCTTCCGCCGCGGAGGATGAGGGCGATCAGCCCCGCCAGCAGCGCCAGAGCGCCGCCCAGCGCGGCCAGATAAGACGCCGGGAGCAGCTTCGTGGCGGCGACGGCGGCGAACAGCGCCGCGCCGCACGCGGCCACGGCCACGGTGAGGATGATGCGGATGCGTTTTTCAGTCATAACGATACCTCCATTATGGTTCTGCGGGCAGGATGGATGGCTGCTTTACAAAAATTATAGCCATTATATCACAGCGTATGGGAAAAGTCGATGAAAAAAACGCGGGCGGGTCTGTCAATGGCTGGAATTTTTGGACGGACCCACTTGCATTTGTGGGAAGGAGTCAATATAATAGGAGGGTCTATTTTGTAAACATGAGGGACAGTCATGAGCCGAGAAGTGAAAGAAAAGAAAAAGTCCCCCGGCAACGCGGCGGTGCGCTGGCTGGGACGGACGGCGTTTTTCCTGTTGTGGACCCTGATCTTGACGGTGGGGGTCCTTTTTGGCGTGATATGGGTGATGGAAAAAGGTCCATCGCCTACGCTGACGGCCACCTTCTGCCGGTCCATGCGGGAGACAAGCGCCATCCGCTGGATACCGAATATCTTCCTGTCCGACGAGGAGATCGACGCGCTCAAGAGCACGGATACCCAGGACGTGCAGACCCAGGCGGTGAATACCTCGCTTATCCACATCGCCCAGGGCGACGGGCCCGCCGAGGAGCAGGAGGAGGCGGAGGAGGTCCCCGCGCTGGAGGTCATCGACATCGCCGACGGGACCATAAAAGGCAAGCTGCTCATCGTCCGGGACCCCTCCCGGGTGATACTTGGAACGTCCGACAACCTGGGCCATCAGGCGGGGTTGCAGCTGACGGACCTGGTGGCGAAATATGACGGCGTGGCCGGTATCAACGCCGGGGGCTTTAACGACGAAAACGGCCTGGGCAACGGGGGCATACCGCAGGGCCTGGTCATAACCGGCGGGCAGCTCGTGTGGGGCAGCGCCGGGAATACATACAACGTCATTGGCTTTGACAGCGACAATATTTTGCATGTGGGCCGCATGAGCGGCCAGGAGGCCATGGACCTGGGCATCCGGGACGCGGTGAGCTTCGTCACCCACGACGGGCTGGCGTCCTCCCTCATCATCAACGGGGAGGTCCAGACCCAGAACCTGGCCAGCGGCGTCAACCCCCGGACCGCCATAGGCCAAAGGGAGGACGGCGCGGTGCTGCTGCTGGTGCTGGACGGCCGGTCCATCAATACCCTGGGCGCCACCATGGAAAACGTGTGCGACGTGATGCTGAAATACGGCGCGGTGAACGCCGGGAATCTGGACGGCGGGTCCTCCACCGTCATGGTGTACCAGGGCGAGATCATCAACAACTGCGCCTCGGTCACGGGACCGAGGAATATCCCCACAGGCTTTGTGGTGCTGCAGGAGGACGGGTCCAATGGCTGAACGGAACAGTAACGACCTCTGGGACGATTACGACCCCTGGGAGGCATATAACAATAAGGCAAAGCAAACGCCCGCCCCTGCGCCCGCCCCTGCGCCCGCGCCGGTGCAAAAGCCGGTAGAGAAGCCGGTAGAGAAGCCGGTAGAGAAGCCGGAAGAAGTGACGGTGGAAGAACCGGTAGAAGAACCGGAGGAAGTGCCGGAAGAAACGCCGGAGGAAACGCCGGTCAGGCGCCGGCGTGAAAATAGTAAGCCGGAGGAAAAACCGGACAGGACGGAAAAAGTCCGCCGGGGCAAGCGCCGCTGGCGGATATTCCTGCTGGTATATTCGGTGCTGTTTTTGGTCGCCGGGGCGGTGGGGTGCTATGTGCTGTACCGGTACACCGGGGCCTATGAGGCGTCCCTGCCGGAGCACGTGATGGACGCGCTGATGGCGGATACCACCGAGGATGAGTGGTGCGAGTATGTCCGCAATGGGGCGGACATCCCCGTGTCCGCCTTCGAGGACGGGGACGAGCTGTTCCAGTCCTATTACGACGCGGCGGTCCGGGGCAAGCCCCTGTCCTATTGGAAGGACCTGGAACACTATACGGATATGGCCCCGGTGTACAAGGTCCGGGGCGGCGGGCTGGACCTGTGCCTGGTGTATTTGACGCCCAAGGGCCAGGACGCCGCCGGCTTTGGCCGCCAGCTTTGGCAGGTGGACAAGGTCGAGTCCGTGTTCTCCCTGGGCAAGCTGGACAGCGTGGCCGTGGAGGTAGACGCGCCTAAAGACGCGGAGGTATGCCTGAACGGCGTGCCCCTGGACAGCGCTTACATTGCCGAGGAAGTGCCCGCGGCGGACATGACGGAGCTGGAAAGCCGCTTTACCCAGCCGCCCACGTACGTGCGCTACCGGGTGGGGGCTATGTACGGGGACATCGTGGTCACGGATGCCCAGCTTCGGGTGCTGGACCCGGAGACGGAGGAAGACGGGCTGGTCCGCTACGTGCTGCATGAGTCCAAGGACTACTCTGTCACCGTCCGGGCGCCGTCCACGGTGACCGTGGCCGTCAACGGCGCGGCGCTGGACGACGAGCAGGTGTTCACCACCGAGGACGGCATATTGGCCGGGTTGGGGGACTATACCGGCGGCGCGGGCTATCAGACGGTCACGTATACGGTCCTCGATCTGCGCCAGCCCCCGGAGGTCACCGCCACCGGCCCGGATGGGCAGACGCTGACCCCGCTGGTCAACGAAAAGGGTGAGCTCATCTTCTTCCCGCCCCAGGACGACGCTTTGGCGGCCGAGGTAGAAGGCCGGGTGCAGGAGTTCTTCGACCGGTATATGAACTATTCCTCCCAGCAGTTCAGTTACGACAGGCAGAACGCGCTGCTGTCCTGCATTTTGCAGGGTACAGGGCTTTACAGCTACGTGCAGAACAGCCGGGACGCCATGATCTGGGCCTCCGCTACCCAGGTGAGCTACGACGAGCTGACCTTCGGGGACTTCGCCCGTGTGGGGGACAACTGCTTCACCTGCACCATCCGGTACAAGGCCGATTTCGCGGCCCAGTCCTGGTATCAGCAATATAACTACGACATGCAAAACGCCTACGAGGTGGCATTCGTCCGCTCCGGCGACAACTGGTATGCCGCCGCCATGTCGGTGGTGGCGGGGTGACGGTCACTTACTCTGCACGGCGGCGCGAGGGTGACAATCCCCCAGTCGCCGCCAGAGGCGGCGACAGCCCCCTTTACACAAAGGGGCCGTTCGATAAGGAAGCGGCTGGCGCCGCTAAATCAAATTGCCGCCCAATGGGCGGCAACCTTTTTTGCGGCGGCGCACTACTGTTACAATCCCCCCGGCCGCCAATGGCGGCCACCCCCCTTTGACAAGGGGGGCGTCAATAATGTGCGCCTGCGGCGCGATCAAAATGTCTCTCCCCCAGTCAGCGCGGAGCGCTGACAGCCCCTTGGGGTCCCCAAAAGGCACGCTTGCCTTTTGGGGAGAGGAGGAGCCGCGGGCTATTCGGGGTTTGCCGCTTGCGGCGAATCCCGACCTAGCCATGCGGGCGACGACGACAGAGGGGGCCTTTTTATAAGGATAATTCATTTAAAAAGCCTCCCTCTTTGACAAGGGGGGCTTTCGATAAGGAAGCGGCTGACGCCGCGTTAAGATGCAATTCGGGTCGGGATTTTGTCAATTCGGGACAAAAATGTTGACGGACGCGGGGCGTTCCGGTAGTATGATAGCGTAAGATATTACCACAAGGAGGAACCACGATGAACGAAAAGCAAAAAATCCACGGGGGGTAACCCCAGAACTAAGTGACGCCGCCCTGAACGATGTGACCGGCGGGACGACGAACTCCTGGGAAGAGAAGGGACAGGACATCAAGTCGAAAACGTGGGCAGACAAGGCCTGGGACTTGGTAAAGAAGGAATTCGGCGTGGATGAGGAGCAGCAGCCATGAACGAGGAAAAGAAGACTGCCGCGCTGGACGAGAGCGAACTGGAAGCCGTCTCCGGGGGATTGAACTGGGTGCAGCCGCAATTTCACTACGAATCGCTGGATGCGAATGAGACCAAGGACCAGGTAAATGGACAGTTGGTCGTGGATGGGAATTTGAAGCCGTAATATCTCTCCCTCAGTCAGCGCCAAGGGCGCTGACTGGGGGACACATTTGGTTCGCCGCCGCTATGTCGGTGGTGGCGGGTCAAAGCGCGGCCAGGACCCGCCCGATATCGGCGTTGATGCACACGCTCTGCCCAGCGATATTCGCCGGGCAGTTTGCGTGGCTGCGGTTCACGCAGGCGTACACGGCTTGGGGGTCCTGCGCCGTCATGCGCCAGAAGGGGTATTTGATGATGCCGGGGGTGTTGCAGCCCACGCCCAGCTCAAAATAGAGCGTCTTTTTGCCCAAGTGGGTGCGCAGAAAGTTTTCGTAGCGCGCCGCGGCGGCGTCCCAGCCCGCGTCCTGCACGAACCTGTCGTCCGAGCGCAGGTTCATGGTCAGGGGCTTGCCGCAGTGGGGGCACGTGGGCAGAAGGGCCGTGGGCACGCGCATGTTTCGCTGCTGGGCCATCATCTGGCGGATGGTGGCCTCGTTGTCAAAGGTCTCCTGGCAGCAGGGCTGGGAGCACTGGAAAAGGCCGTAGTCGCCTTGTGTGTAGAAAAGCCGCCGCTTGTCAAAGCCCGCTTTCTGGAAGCAGTGGTCCACGTTGGTGGTCAGGACGAAATAGTCCTTGTCCCGCACCAGGGCGTAAAGGGTCTCGTACACCGGCTTGGGCGGGTCCATGTACCGGTTGATGAAGATGTACCGGCTCCAATAGGCCCAGAATTCCTCCGGCGCGGCAAAGGGGTAAAAGCCGCCGGAGTACATGTCCCGGAAGCCGTATTTGGCGGCAAAGTCGGAGAAGTACTGCTCGAACCGGTCGCCGGTGTATATAAACCCCGCCGCGGTGGACAGGCCGGAGCCCGCGCCAATCAGCACGGCCTGCGCCTCGTCCAGGGCGCGGCGCAGGCGGGCGATGCTATCCAAGAAGCTGGCGGTAGAGGGCATAGTCGGTCTGGTTGTGCACATTGAATATCACCTTCGTGTCGTTTTTGTACCGGCGCACGGCGTCCACGGCGATGCGGGCAGCCTCCGGCTTTGGAAAGCCGAACACGCCGGTGGAGATGCAGCAAAAGGCCACGCTGTCCACATGATGCTCCTGGGCCAGGGCCAGACAGGAGCGGTAACAGGACGCAAGCTCCTGTTTGTGGCGGTCCGTGAGCGGGCCGTCCACGATGGGGCCCACGGTGTGGAGCACGTATTGGCAGGGCAGGGCGTAAGCCGGGGTGAGCTTGGCCTGGCCGGTTGGTTCGGCGTGGCCCTGCCGCTCCATGAGTTCGGCGCAGGCAAGGCGCAGACGGATACCGGCGTAGGTGTGGATGCAGTTGTCGATGCAGTTGTGGCAGGGCACATAGCAGCCGGTCAGGCCGGAATTGGCGGCGTTCACGATGGCGCCGCAGCGGAGGGCGGTGATGTCCCCCTGCCAGAGGCAGACGCCCGGTTCCAGGGGCGCCAGATCGGCCGCGTCCGTGATATGCTTGCGGGCGGCGGCCTCCCGCAGGTATTCGTCCTGGACCGTGAGAAAGTCCTCGTCCATGGGCTTTGGGGGCCGGACGTTCATCAGCGAGCGGAGAAGCCGCTTTTGCGACCCCTCGTCGGTGGGGATTGACGTGGGCCGGTATTGGGGCTGCTCAGCCAGCAGCCTTTCGATGAGGAAGCTCCGCTTTTCTTCGTGGGTCATGGGCATTCGCCTCCCGTCATGGAAACAAGCCCCCTGTGAACAAAACGCTCACAGGGGGTCTTTGCTTGTTGCTTTTTACTTTTGCAGATAGGAGGAAACAAGTTCCTGCAGCAAATCGTCCCGATCCAGGCGGCAGATGAGCGCACGGGCATTGTTGTAGTTGGTGATGTAGGTGGGGTCCTCGGAGAGAATGTACCCCACGATCTGGTTGATGGGGTTATAGCCCTTCACAAGCAGAGAGCTGTATACGCTCGCCATGATCTCCCGGATCTCCGCGCTGTGGTCCATGACCTTGAACTTGCGGGTGGACTCTTCCATGCTCGTACACCTCCTTTGTGCCACTGTTGGAAGTATACCACATTTATGCACGGGAAGATATTACAAAAGTATTAAAAATTGTGTCTATTTTATTTAAGTGAAACTCAGCGGATGACTGCGCCGTGCTTTTCCTTCAGGGCCGTCAGGATGGCGTTCATGGTCTCGGCGGCGTGGTCCTCGGTCAGGGTCTGGTCCGCGGCACGCAGCGTCAGGGAGAATGCCACGCTCTTCTGGCCGTCCGGGATGGGCGCGCCCTTGTACATGTCGAAGAACCGCACGCTCTCCAGATAGGGCTTGCCGGCGGCGGTTATCGTGTGGGACAGCTCCGCCACGGAGACCTCATCGGCGCAGACAAGGGCGATGTCCCGGCTGACGGCCGGGAAGCGGGGCAGGGCCGTGAAGGTCCGCTCCGGGCCCTGGTGGGCGCGCATGGCGGCAATGTTCAGCTGGGCGTAGAAGCTGCCGGCGTCCAGGCCGTAGGTGGCGCAGACGGTGGGGTGGACCTGGCCTACGTAGCCGATGGTGTCCCCGCCGGCGGTTATCCGGGCGCAGCGGCCGGGGTGGAAGGCGGCCTCGCCGGTCTCGGCGGCGAAGGCCACGTCCTGCACACGGGCGTCGCGCAAAATGGCCTCCACGCAGCCCTTGAGCTGGAAGAAATCGGCCTTGTCCCCATACTCGCCCAGGACCAGCCACGTCTCTTCATCGGCCAGAGGGCTTTCCTGTTGCGGGTGGAACACTTTAGCGCGCTCATAAAGCCGGACAGCCGGATTGCGGCGGGCGGCGTTGTTGGACATTATCTCCAGCATGGAGGGCATGGGGGTGGTGCGCATGACGCTCCGGTCCTCGCCCAGGGGGTTCTGGATGATCAGGGCCTGACGCAGGGGGGAGTCGGCGGGCAGACGTACCTTGTCCCAGGCGGACTTGCTGCCAAAGGAGTAGGTCAGTATCTCGTTGAAGCCCATGGCCTGACACAGGCTGTTCAGCCGGTTTTCAAAGCGCTGCTTTTCGTTCCAGCCGCCCTGGGAGGTCCGGCCCCGGATCATGGTGGACTGGACCGTATCGTAGCCGTAGAACCGGGCCACTTCCTCGGCGATGTCGGAGTAGTGCTCGATGTCGCTGCGCCAGGAGGGGACGTGGATGACGTCGCCGGTCAGGGTGAAGCCCAGCTTTTCCAGGACCCGGACCATGAAAGCCCGGTCGATGTTCGTGCCCAAAAGGGCGTTTATCTTGTCCGGCTCCAAGAGCACCGTCTTTTCCACGTATGGCGCGGCCACGGCGTCGATGGTCCCGTCTATCACCTCGCCGCAGCCCAGCAGTTCTACCAGCTCGCAGGCCCGCTGCACGGCGGGGACGGTCCCCTCCGGGTCCAGACCCTTTTCAAATTTGCCGGAGGCGTCGGTGCGCATGCCCAGGGCGATGGCGGTCTTGCGGATGGAGGTGCCGTTGAAGTTGGCGGACTCGAACACGATGGTTTTGGTGTCGTCCACGATCTCGGAGTTGCCGCCGCCCATGACGCCAGCCACGCCGATGGGCTTTTCGTCGTCGGCGATAACAAGCATGTTGGGGGTGAGACTGCGGGTGTTGCCGTCCAGGGTCACCAGCGACTCGCCGGGAGCGGCGCGGCGGACCACGATGGTGTTGCCGTGCACGCAGCTGTAGTCAAAAGCGTGCATGGGCTGGCCGTATTCCTGCATCACGTAGTTGGTGATGTCCACGATGTTGTTGATGGGCCGGATGCCGCAGGCGCGAAGCCGCCGGCGCAGCCACGCGGGGGAGGGCTCGATCTTGATGTTCTTCACCATGCGGGCGGTGTACCGGGGGCAGAGCCCGGGCTCGTCGATGCGCACGGTGAGGTACTTGCGGATATCGTCGCCGGAGCCCTTCACCTGAGGCGTGGGGATGTTCAGCTCTGTGCCGAAGGTGGCGGCCGCCTCACGGGCCAGACCGATCACGCTCAGGCAGTCGGGCCGGTTGTTGGTTATCTCAAACTCCACCACGCTGTCCCCCAGGCCCAGGACCTTTTTGATGTCGTCACCGGGCTCGCAGGGCTCGCGCATGATGAAGATGCCGTTTTCGATGGCGTAGGGGTAGTCGTGGGTGTCCAGCCCCAGCTCGGAAAGAGAGCAGAGCATGCCCTCGCTGACAACGCCGCGGAGCTTGCTGGTGTGTATCTCTTTCCCGCCGGGGAGCTTGGACCCGTCCAGGGCCACGGGGACCATATCGTCCACGGACACGTTTTGCGCGCCGGTGACGATGGTCAGGTCGTGGGTCCCGCCCACGTCTATCTTGCAGACCCACATATGGTCGGAGTCCGGGTGGGGGCTCATGAAGGTGACCTTGCCGGCCACCACGTTTTCGATCTCGCCGCCGGTGACGGAGAGGCTCTCCACCTTGGAGCCGGACATGGTCATCGCGTCGCAGAAAGCCTTGTCCGACGCGTCGATATGGGTGAAATCACCCAGCCAGTTTCTTGATAGATCCATTTTTCCTCAACCTCCCTCAGAACTGTTCCAGGAACCGCACGTCGTTTTCAAACAGCAGCCGCAGGTCGCTGATGTTGAAGCGGAACATGGCCAGCCGGTCCGAGCCGAAGCCAAAGGCGAAGCCGGAATATTTCTCCGTGTCGATGCCGCAGCCCTCCAGCACCTTGGGGTGGACCATGCCGCCGCCCAGGAGTTCGACCCAGCCCTCGCCCTTGCAGACGGGGCAGCCGGCGCCGTGGCACTTGAAGCACTCCACGTCCATCTCGCAGCTGGGCTCGGTGAAGGGGAAGTGGTGGGGCCGGAAGCGGGTCTTCAGGTCGCTGCCGTAAAGGCGGTGGACAAGCTCGTTCAACGTGCCCTTTAAGTCCCCGAAGGTGATGCCCTCGTCGATGACCAGACCCTCGATCTGGTGGAACATGGGGCTGTGGGTGGCGTCTACCTCGTCCTTGCGGTAGACACGGCCGGGGGCGATGATGCGGATGGGCAGGGGGTAATTTTCCATCACGTGTATCTGCACGGGGCTGGTCTGGGTGCGAAGAAGCACGGAATCGTCGTCGGTGAAATAAAAGGTGTCCTGCCGGTCCCGGGCGGGGTGGCCGTCGGGGGTGTTGAGCTTGTCGAAGTTGTAGCTGGAAAGCTCTACCTCCGGGCCCTCGGCGATGGTGAAGCCCATGCCGATGGCGATCTCGGAAAACTCGCTTATCACCCGGTTCAGGGGGTGAGGCCGGCCCAATGTCACCGGTGTGCCGGGGATGGTCACGTCCTCACGCTCGGCGGCCAGACGCATTTCCAGGGCCTTTTCGCTCAGGCGCCTCTTGCCCTCCTCCAGGGCGGCGGTCAGCTCCTCCCGGATGGCGTTGGCAAGCTGGCCCATCTTGGGCCGTTCCTCGGCGGACAGACCGCCCATCTGCTTGAGCACGGCGGTGAGCTCGCCCTTCTTGCCCAGGTATTTCACGCGCACGGCGTCCAGCGCATCTAAAGCGCCCGCGTCCCGGATGGCCTGCAGGGAGGCCTCCCGCAGCTGCCGCAGTTTTTCTTCCATCATGGTCTGCTCCTTTGTGTTTTAGAGAGAATTAATGCTAACCTTAACTTATAACACAATTTTCCGCGTTTCGCAACGGGCGGAATTGAATTTGACGAATTATTTGTGGGTGATATAATACGTCAAAGGGGGTGATGGGCGTGGAAACGACCGACGTACGGGATATACGCAGGCAGGATGTGTATTTGCCCGCGAGGGACCCGATGACCCACAAGGGCGACTACGGCAAGGTGCTGGTCCTGGCCGGGGCCGTGGGCTATACCGGGGCGGCCAGCCTGTGCGCCAAAGGGGCCGTCCGGGCCGGAGCGGGACTGGTCTATCTGGGCGTGCCGGAGGATATATATGAGATAGAGGCCGTCAAGAACGACGAGGCGATGGTGTTCCCCCTGGCGTGCAACGGCCGTGGCCGGGTGAGCGCGGACGCCATCGGCGTCATCGAACAGGGTCTGGAGCGCTGCGACGTGTGCGTGCTGGGGCCCGGTCTGGGCCGGGACGGGGACACCGCGGCGGTGACGGCGGCGGTGCTGCGGGCGTCACAGGGGCCGCTGGTGCTGGACGCGGACGCGCTGTGGGCCGTGAGCCGGAATCTGCCCCTTTTGAAGCAGGCCCAGTGCCCCGTGGTGCTGACGCCCCACGAGGGGGAGTTTGCACGGCTGCTGGGCCGGCCCGTACAGGATAGGCTCACGGACGCTCGGGACTTCGCAAGAGAGCACCGGTGCGCGGTGGTGCTGAAGGGCCACAGGACCGTGTGCGCCTTTCCCAACGGCAGGGCGTACATACCGGACGTGGGCAACCCCGGTATGGCCACCGGCGGCACGGGGGACGTGCTGGCGGGGGTGCTGGGCGCGCTGCTGGGACAGCTGCTTTCCGGGCGGGCGGTGGTGACCGCCTGCTGGCTCCACGGCCGTGCGGGGGATCTGGCGGCGGAAAAATACGGCCAGTACGCCTTGAAGGCCGGGGATGTCATCGAGCTGCTGCCCCAGGCGGAAAAGGAGATCACAGGACAAGGGAGTTAAACGCGCATGCGGAAAAGAGTCGTTTCCGCACTGATGATGATCCTCCTGCTCTTACCCGGATGCGGTGAGCGGGAGAAACGGTTGGAGGAGGGCTTTCAGGCCCTGCGGGACGCCGTGACGGCGGCCCAGAGCATCCGGTTCCGGGCGGCTGTCACCGCCGATTATGGCGACAGCGCGGCGGAATACACCATGAACGTATCCTATGATGGCAGCCAGACCACCATCGAACTTCTCACGCCGGAAATTCTGGCAGGGGTGAAGGCCGTCGTAACAAGAGGCGAGAGCCAGGTGGGCTACGACGGGGTCATGCTGGGGGCCGGACCGCTGGACGGAGAGGGCCTGACGCCGGTGGGCGTGCTGCCGGCCATGCTGGACGCGCTGGCCAGCGGGTACGTGGAGCTTCTCTGGTGGGACGGCGAGATAATGGCGGCGCGGCTGTACGTGGGGGAAAATTCCGTGCTCACGGTGTGGCTGGACGGGCAAAGTCTCGCGCCCACGGCGGCGGAGATCGCCGCAGAGGGGCGGACCGTGGCAACGGTACACGTCGAGGGCTGGGAGATAAGTTGACATAATTATACACAGGAGACAGACAGCAATGGACGATCTGACAAAGCGGACCTGGGCGGAGGTGAGCCTGGGGGCCATCGAGCACAACTACCGGGCTATGCGGGAAAAGCTGGCGGCCGGGACAAGGTACATGGGCATCGTGAAGGCCAACGCCTATGGCCACGGGGCGGTGCGGGTGTCGCGGCTGTTGGAGGACCTGGGCTGCGACTATCTGGCCGTGGCGTGCCTGGACGAGGCATTGGAGCTGCGCAGGGCGGGGATAAAGCTGCCGGTTTTGATACTGGGCTATACGCCGCCGGCGTACGCGCAGGTGCTGGCGGAAAACGCCGTGACCCAGGCGGTGGGGAGTTTGGCGATGGCCCAGGCGCTGTCCAATGCCCTGGCCGGGACGGGCCTGACGCTGAAGGTACACTTTAAGCTGGAAACGGGTATGGGCCGGACCGGGTTCCGGGCCTACGGCGACGACGCGCTGGCCGACGCGGCAAAGGCGGTAAATTTGCCGCACTTGGAGCCGGAGGGGGTGTTCACCCACTTCTGCTGGTCCGACGGGCAGGTCGGGGAGCGGGACTTCACCTGGGAGCAATTGAAGCGCTTCAAGGCCGGGTTCGAGGCCGTGGAGGCGAAAGCCGGACGGAAATTCGTTATTCACCACTGCACAAATTCCGGGGCGATGATCGCATTTCCGGAAACGTATATGGACATGGTGCGGCCAGGTGTGGCGCTGTACGGGATGTACCCCGGGTCGGATAAGGGCGAGCTGGACCTCATCCCGGCCATGACGCTGAAAAGCCGGGTGGCGTGCCTGGAAAAGCATGAGCCGGGGGATACCATCAGCTATGGCCGGACGTTCACCGTGGAAAAGCCCAGCGTTATCGCCGTGCTGCCCATTGGCTACGCCGACGGACTGCACCGGGTGCTTTCCAACAAGCTCACCGTGGACTTTGAGGGCCGTCGGGCAAAGCAGGTGGGGCGCATTTGCATGGACATGTGCATGGCAGACGTGACGGGCCTGGACGTGAGACCCGGCGATGTGGCGGAGATATTCGGCCGGCATATCAACTGCGGCGACGTGGCGGCCCTGGCCGAAACCATACACTACGAGCTGCTGTGCGCCGTCAGCCCCCGGGTGCCCCGCGTTTACACGGCGTAAGGGGCAGGTATAAAAATCCCGCCTCCGTGGGAGAATAGAGGCATGTCCGTACATAGAATGTACCGGGCGACTCTTTCACGGAAGGTGCTCACATGACAAATCCGGTTCGACGCGGAGACATCTATTATGCCGATCTCAGCCCCGTGGTGGGCTCGGAACAGGGCGGCTTGCGGCCGGTGCTCATCATACAAAACGACACGGGCAACCGCCACAGCCCTACGGTGATCGCGGCGGCCATCACGTCCCAGGTGGGTAAGGCAAGACTGCCCACCCATATCGAGATACAGGCCCCCGACAGCGGCCTTACACGGGACAGCGTGATACTGCTGGAACAGGTGCGCACGCTGGACAAATCCCGTCTGCGGGAGCGGATGGGGAAATTGAGCGGCGACGCCATGACCCGGGTGGACGACGCCATAGCCGTCAGCTTCGGGCTCAATCTGAACGCGCCGCAGTCGTAAAACCAGACCCCCGGTCATACAATGAGTGTGACTGGGGGTTTTTATTATGTTATTGCCAATTTATATCGACGGCAACCAGGAGGGTACCCTGACCGTGGAGCGCCAGGGGGCGTTGACGGTGATGCGGGCCGACATGCGGGACGTGGGCCGGGTGGTGCGGCTCTCCGTATACGGGGAAAAGAGCGGGTATCTGGGGGTGCCGGAGCCACAGGACGGGAGGCTGCGGCTGACAAGGCGGTTCACCAATCTGGACATGCTGCGCTTTCCCCAGCGTATCGAGTACGCCGCCGAGCGGCCTTTGCCGGGCAGGGGCGTGCAGCCAAGCGCGCCGGAGCCGCCCAAGGAAGAGCCGGGTGAGAAACGCCACGTGCTCTGGATGGGCGGCAAGCCCTATTATTTTTAGTAGCTAAATGGTGGAAAGTGTGCTATACTGTGAGAAAATAATTGCGCAAATTGCACAAATGAGGTGACTTGCTATGCGAATGACGGACCTGATAGGCAAAAAACGGGACGGCGGCGCGCTCAGCCGGGACGAGATACGGTGGATGATCGAGGGGTATACGAAAGGAGATATACCCGATTATCAGATGAGCGCCATGTGTATGGCGATCTATTACCAGGGCATGGACATGGAGGAGACGTACGAGCTGACCATGGCGATGCTGGACTCCGGGGACAAGATCGATCTGGGCGGCGTTCAGGGCGTGAAGGCCGACAAGCATTCCACCGGCGGCGTGGGGGACAAGACAAGTCTGGTACTGTGCCCCATGGTGGCGGCATGCGGGGTGCATATGGCAAAGCTGTCGGGCCGTGGCCTGGGCCACACCGGCGGGACGATAGACAAGCTGGAGAGCTTTCCCGGCTTTTCCACCGCCATCGCAGAGGACGCGTTCATCCGGCAGGTGAACGAGGTGGGCTTCGCCATCGCGGGCCAGACGGCGGAGCTGTGCCCGGCGGACAAGAAGCTCTACGCCCTGCGGGACGTGACGGCTACGGTGGCGTCCAGGCCGCTGATCGTCAGCAGCATTTTGTGCAAGAAGCTGGCGGCCGGGGCGGACGTGATCGTGCTGGACGTAAAGACCGGGTCCGGGGCGTTCATGCAGACGGAGGAAGCCGCTTTCGACCTGGCAAAGGGCCTGACGGAAGTAGGCCGTCGGGCAGGGAAAAAGGTGGTGGCCGTGGTCACGGACATGGACGAGCCGCTGGGCAACGCCGTGGGCAACGCGTTGGAGGTCAAGGAGGCGTTGGCCGCGCTGCGGGGCGAGTATAAGGGCGATCTTTTGGAGCTGTGCCTGACCCTGGGGACCCAGATCCTCCGGGAGGGCGGCGTGGCAAAGGACGACGCGGAGGCCAAAGCAATGCTGGAGCACGCCATCGAAAGCGGCGCGGCGCTGGAGAAGTTCGCCCAATTCGTCACCGCCCAGGGGGGCGACGCGTCGGCGGTGTACGACCCGTCACTGCTGCCCGAGGCGCCGGTGAAGCTGGAAGTGGCGGCTGTTGACGGGGGCTGGGTCAAGCGTATCCACGCCGAGGACGTGGGCCTTACCAGCATGCGCCTGGGCGGCGGCCGGGCGGCCAAGGACGATGTTATCGACCTGGCCGTGGGCGTGGTGCTGCACAAAAAGGTGGGCGACGCCGTGGCCGCGGGCGAGAGCCTGGGGACCATACACGCCCGGACGGAAAAGGCCGCCAAAGAGGCGGCGGACATGCTGCGGGCATGCTTCGAGATCGGACCGGAAAAGGCGGAGCGGGCCCCGTTCATCAAGGGCGTGGTGCGGTAAGGCTTGCTTTTTTCAAATTTCCTTGTATAATAACCAAGGAAATTCACAGGAGGACTAAGGTATGGCAAGACGGGCGCTCATCGTGGACGGACAGGGCGGCGGCATCGGCGCGCAGCTGGCGAAAATGCTGGCAAAGGAATTGCCGGCGGGCTGGGAGCTTATCGCCGTGGGGACCAATGTGACGGCCACGGGGGCGATGCTCCGGGCCGGCGCGTCCCAGGGGGCCACGGGGGAGAACGCCGTGGTCTATAACGCCGCTCGGGCAGACCTGATCATGGGCCCTATCGGCGTGCTGCTGGCCAACGGCATTTTGGGGGAGGTATCCCCCGCCATGGCGGCGGCGGTGTCCGGCTCGGCGGCGGTGAAGATCTTGATACCCACGTCCACCTGCGGCGTTTACGTGGCCGGGACGGAAGAGCTTCGGCTGGAGGACTATCTGCGTCTGGCAGTAGAACAGGCCAGGGCCGTGATGGCCTCATGACGGCGGTATACGAAAACACGCTTCGTCTGGTGACGGAGCTCATACTGGGCGCGCCGCCGGGAAAGCCCTTTGTGGTCGCCATCGACGGCCGCTCCGGCAGTGGCAAGTCCGATCTGGCGCGGCGGCTGGCGGAAAATGTGGCCTGCAGGGTCATACATACGGACGATTATTATCTGCCCATGGAAAAACGGGTGCCGGACTGGCGGAAGATACCCTGCGCCAATATGGACCTTATGCGGCTGCGGCAGGAGGTATTGGAGCCGTTTTTGGCCGGACAGGCCGGTTCTTACCGGCCATACGACTGCAAAAGCGGGACGTATAAGCCGGCCAGGATCGTCCCGCCGGGGGATGTGCTGCTGATCGAGGGCAGCTACAGCCATAACAAAGAGCTGGCGTGGCTGTGCGATCTGAAGATATTTCTCACCTGCTCGCCCCAGGCCCAGAAAGAGCGGCTCATGGCCCGGGAGGGCGACCATTACCGGGACTTTGAACAGCTCTGGATACCATTGGAGGAGGCCTATATCGACCGGTACGACATCGGCCGGGGCGGGCTGCTCATGGACACCACGTCGTGGTTTTAATTTATAGGCAACGGTCAGGAAGACCGTGGATATAAAATAACCCCAGCGCTCCGAAAAAAGCCAGGAAGGCGATGCCGTCCAGAAGGCGCGGCCAAAAGACTTTTGAAGGAGAATTCTCAGCATGCAGAAAACCAAATCGTTGAAAAACCTTGTCCTGGCGGCTATGTTCATGGCCATCGGCCTGGTGCTGCCCTTTCTGACGGGCCAGATCCAGCAGATCGGCAACATGCTCCTGCCCATGCACCTGCCCGTGTTTTTGTGCGGGCTCATATGCGGGTGGCAGTACGGTCTGGCGGTGGGCTTCATCCTGCCGCTGCTGCGGTCGGTGCTGTTCGGCATGCCGCCCATGTATCCCCAGGCGGTGTCCATGGCCTTTGAGCTGGCGACGTACGGGGCCGTGGCCGGGTGGCTGTATAGCCGCTCCCGCTGGCAGTGCGTGCTGGCGCTCTACAAGGCCCTGGTGGCCGCCATGGTGGCCGGACGGCTGGTCTGGGCCGTGGCACGGGTGGTCATGAGCGGCGTGTCCGACTCGGCGTTCACCTGGCAGATGTTCCTGTCCGGAGCCATCACCACCGCCATCCCCGGTATCATCTTGCAGCTGGTGCTCATCCCCGCCGTCATGGTGGCGCTGGATAAGGCCGGCATGGTCCGCTTCCGCCGGGAGGAAAAGGCACAAAAGGCCAACGCGTAAAAAATTGGATAGGAGAAGATGCGCCGCCCAGGAAGGGCGGCGCGTTCCGTTTTTCGGGCGATGGGTGCTCGACCAACGTTACAATCCCCCAGTCACCGCCTATCGGCGGCGACAGCCCCCTTTACACAAAGGGGCCATCCATAATGTGCGCCTGCGGCGCGATTTAAATATCTCTCCCCCAGTCAGCGCGGAGCGCTGACAGCCCCCTCGTCAGAGGGGGCCATATTCTATACATTGTGCGGGTCTACGCTGCGTCGGTTGTCAAGAGAGCCTGTCTGGCGGTATACTGACGGCGAGGTGATGATATGGACGGGATCGACCGGGAGCGGTTCGGACCATTCGTGGCAAAGCTGCGAAAAGAAAAGGGGCTGACCCAAAAGGAGCTTGCCCAGCGTATCCATGTGTCCGACAAGGCGGTGAGCAAGTGGGAACGGTCCGCGGGGCTGCCGGACATCGCGCTGCTCATCCCCCTGGCGGAGGCGCTGGACGTGACGGTGACGGAGCTTTTGCAGGGCCGTCGGACAGCGGCGCAGACCGCCGTGAGCGCGGACGAGGCGGAGGCGATGGTGCGGCGGGTGCTGACCATGTCCGACCAGGAGCAGTCCCGCGGCGGGCCGGACCGGAAGAAGTGGGGGTTACGGTATGCCCTGTGCCTGGTCCCGGCGGCGGCTTCCATGTGGTGGCTCGTGCGCGGGATGGCGGATGACGCGGACCACTGGCTCACGTACCAACCCGCGGCGGTGATGACGGTGTTGGCTTGCGTGTTCGGGCTGTACTTTTGTCTGTTTGCGCGGACGCGGCTGCCCTGGTATTACGACGCGGACGATATCGGATTTTATCAAGACGGCCCGGTGCGTATCAATATGCCCGGGGTGCGGTTCAATAACCGCACCTGGCCAGATATGCTGCGGGGCCTGCGGGTGTGGGCGCTGCTGACGATGGCGCTGAGCGGGGCGGTGTGCGCGCTGGCAAAATGGCTGTTCGGGCCGGGACCGCTGGCGGCGTATCTGCCCATGGGGTCCCTGGCGGGGCTGCTGGCGGCGATCTATGTGCCGGGGAGGAAGTAGGAAAACAGCGAGGGGGCGTTGCCAGACTTGGGGACTGGTAACAATCCCCCAGTCAGCGCCATAGGCGCTGACAGCCCCCTTTACACAAGGGGGCCTTCGATAATGTAGGATTAAAATATCTCTCCCCCAGTCACGCTTGCGCGTGACAGCCCCCTCGTCAGAGGGGGCCGGATTCTATACGTAGGCAGAAAATGCGAAGCCCCCGTCAGGGGGGCTTTCGATATTGATCAGTATTTTTCCTTGCTCTTGAAGAGGGAGGCGACTAAAAGGCCGAAGAAGATGGCGGCGCAGATGCCGCCGGCGGCGGAGGTGAAGCCACCCGTGAAGGCGCCAAGTACGCCCTTTTCCGCCACGGCTTCTTTTACGCCCTTTGCCAGAAGGTTGCCAAAGCCCGTCAGGGGCACCGTGGCGCCGGCCCCGGCCCAATCCACAAGGGGCTGGTAAAGCCCTATGGCGCCCAGTATCACCCCCGCCACCACGTAGGCAGTCAGGATGCGGGCCGGGGTCAGCCGGGTCAGGTCGATGAGAAGCTGGCCTATCAGGCACAGCGCCCCGCCAACCAGAAACGTCTTCAGAAATGTCATTACAGTTTCATTCATTCAAATCCCTACTTTACTGATGGGGTCCCCGCACGAGCCCAGCGTAGCGGGTCGTGTGGGGAAAGGAGGAGCCGCGAGCTATTTGAGCTTTGCCGCTGGCGGCAAAGGGAGAGCTAGCTTGCGTGCTCCGACGTCAACACCTGTTATTTTCCAGCGCCACCGCGTGGCAGATGGCGGGGATGCTCTCGCCCTGCTGGTTGGTGGTGGGGCTCATCATGGCCCCTGTGGCGGCGAAAAGCAGCTTGTTCCAGTTGTGCTCCAGCATGCCGTGCAGAAGATGGCCGCACAGCACCGACGCCGAGCAGCCGCAGCCGGAGCCGCCGGCGTGGGCGTCCTGGCCACGGGTGGCATAGATGAGCCGGCCGCAGTCCATGTACCGTACGCCCAGGTCTACGCCGTCCCGGCGGAACAGGTCCGCCAGGATGCCGGCGCCCACCGCGCCCAGGTCGCCGGTGACGATGGCGTCGTAGTAGTCCGGGCCACGGCCCGTGTCCGCAAAATGGGCTTTCAGCGTCTCGTAAGCCGCCGGGGCCATGGCCGCGCCCATGTTGTTCATGTCCGTCACACCCGCGTCGGTGATCACGCCGGTGGTGATGTGGGTCACGTAGGGGGCGGGGCCGTCGGCTTTTAATATCAAAGCGCCAGCGCCGGTGACGGTCCACTGAGCCGTGGGCGGCCGCTGGTTGCCGTATTGCAGGGGGAAGCGGTACTGGCGCTCCGCCGAGCAGAAATGGGAGCTCGTGGCCGCGGCGGCGATGTTGCAAAAGCCGCCGTCGATCATCATGGCGGCGAGAGATAACCCCTCGGCCATGGTGGAGCAGGCCCCGTACAGGCCAAAGTAGGGCACGCCGCACTCCCGCATGGCGTAGGCCGAGCCGGCGCACTGGTTCAGAAGGTCACCGGAAAAGACGTATTCCACGTCCCCCGGCGGGGTCTTGGCCTTGTCGCAGGCGATGGCGTAGCACATCTTGAGCATGGCGCTCTCCGCCTTCTCCCAGCTTTTCGCGCCAAAGCGGGAGTCCTCGCTCAGGTAGTCAAAATATTTCCGCAGAGGGCCTTCGCTCTCTTTTTTGCCGCCCACGCACGCCGCCGCGGCGACGCCCGGCTGCATGGTAAGGCGGACGGTCTGTTTTCCAAGTCGTTTCGTTTCCATGACCGTAGTGTGCGCGGCGGGGAGAAAAAAATACGGGCCGGGAAGAAATTCTTCCCGGCATTTCGTTTTTTGAGCGTCACGGACGGGGGATGCGCTTGTTCTTCTCCCGCAGGTGGTCCACAAGGGCGTGGACAAGGGCGATATCGTCGTCCGTGAGACCAGCCACGCTGACGCTGCTGGTGGCGTCCACGCCCAGAAGATAGTCGGTGGATACGGCAAAAACGCCGGCCAGGGCGGTGACGTATTGGGTGGACGGGACAGATATGCCCATCTCCCAGGCGTTCACGCTGGCCCTCGTTATGCCAAGATGCTTCGCCAACGCGGCCTGGGTCATGCCGCTTTGCTCGCGCAGGCGTTTGATACGGTCCGCCACCATAGTATCATCCCTCTCCACGGTTTGGTTGTATGATACCTGATAGGAATAGAAATTTAATTATCATTATGATAATTATAATTGACATGCCCAAATAACTGGGGTATTATGAGCAAAATGCCGGCAGATAAGAGGGTGTGTGCGTGGAAAAACGGAACGGGTCGATCGATGTCATGAAGTTCGTATACGCCTGGTTTGTGGCGTATTATCATTTCTATTTTGACACCCATGGGCACTTTATAAGCGGGCGTTACGCCGTGGAGTTTTTTCTGCTAACAGCGGGGGCGTATTTTTTCCGGGCGATGGAAAGAAGCGAGGGGCAGTCGCCCCGAAAGTATATCGTCAGGCGTTTTTGGCGGTTTTTCCCCTGGACGGCTACTGCGTTCGTTTTCGCGTTCGTTGTCATTCGCGTCGTCATCAACGGGCAAACCCCGGCGTCGCTGGCCAGGTCCTTCAGTGGGGATATATGGGAAATGCTGATGATAAAGATGAACGGGATGAATCAGGACAAGCACCTGTTGAATCGTCCCGCATGGACGGTGAGCTGCATGCTGCTGGTAGAGATCGTGATGGCGGGGTGCTGGGCCAGGGATAGACGGGCGTTCGTGCAGATCGTGATGCCGCTGTCAAAGAATGCACAAACGTTGGTTTTGCGCAAGGGGGAGCTCGAGGGGGACGCCAGTCCCGCCTCGAATGGGATCTGACGCCCCGCGCTTTGCGCGGCGAGCGGAGCGAGGACTTTTGCGCCGCTTGCGGCGCAAAAGTACCGGCGTCATTTGTGCGTGCTGCTGGCGTTTTTCGCGGCCACGGCCATATCCCTGTCCGGCCACAGCCTCTGGGAGCGCGCATTACAGCGGATATCCCGGTTCACCGACTGGCTGGGAAAGATCAGCTTCAGCGTCTACCTTGTCCACTGGCCGGTGCTCCAATATTTTGGGGCTCGCTATCCGGACACAGACGTGCTCTACGCCCACGTGGGAGCGGTGACGGCGGCGGTCGTGTATACGGCGGTGGGCCACTGTTTCGTCACTACAGGGCTGCTCCGGGTTTGGCGGAAGAGCGTGCCAGGACTGAAAGAGGCGTTCTATCTTCCCGGGGACAGCGGGGCGAGGGGTAAATTTCGGAAATCTTAAGATTCTTAATATTCTTAATATTCTCTGTTGACAAATAGAAATGCCAGGGGATAAAATTCACTTAGTTACGACAAACAACGGCAGAGAAGAGGATGGGTGCATATGGCAAAGCGTATCATGTGTCTGCTCCTGGCGCTGGCGGCGGCGTTGGGTCTTGGCGCGCCGGCGTTCGCGGCGGAAGAGAGCGTGGCGGACGCGCCTGTGGCGGCGGAAGAGGCCGCCGCGCCCGACGTGACCCAGGCGCCGGAGGAAACGGCGGTACCGGAGCCCACCGCGACGCCGGAGCCTGCGCCCCAGAAGCTGGCGGCGCCGGTGCTGACAAGCGCGGCCAATACCGACGAGGGCATTGCCGTGGCATGGGAGGCGGTGGCCGGCGCGGCAAAATACCGGGTGTACTATAAGACAGCCGGGAGCGGCTGGACGATGGCGGGGGATACCACGGGTACCGCCTATACCTGGACAAAGGGCAAACCCGGTACGGCGTACACCATCACGGTGAAAGCCTTTGACGAGTTGGGCGCGGCCGGGGCCTATGACGGGACGGGTCTGGCCGTCACCCGCTATCTGGCCACGCCAAAGCTGACCGCCGCCAAGTGGAGCGGCAGCTCTGTCACGGTGAGCTGGAAGGCGGTGGCCGGCGCGGCAAAGTACCGGGTCTATTACAGCACCGGCGGTAGCGGCTGGGTCATGGCGGGAGATACCGCCAAGACCAGCTTTACCTGGACAAAGGGCAAGGCCGGGACGGTCTATACCTTCACGGTCCGGTGCATGGACAGCGCGGGCAAGGTGAAGACCAGCGACTATGAAAGGCCCGGTCTCACGCCCAAAAATGCCGCGGCTCCCAAGCTCACCGGCGTTTCCAGCGAGCCGGGCGGCATGCAGATCAAGTGGAAGGCCGCACCGGGCGCGACGCTGTACCGGCTCTATTACAAGACTACAGGCGGGTGGAACGTGCTGGCGGACACGGCCGGGACCAGCTATACATGGGCCGGGGCGACAAGCGGCAAGCGGTACACGTTTACCGTCCGGGGCCTGACCGACAACGGCCGGGGCGTGACCACCGATTATGACAAGACGGGCCTCAGCGCGGTCTATATGGGCCCGCCGGTGCTGACGGGCGCGACCAATACCACCGGCGGCGTGCAGATCAAGTGGAAGGCCGTGTCCGGCGCGGCGAAATACCGGGTGTTTTATAAGACCACCGGCGGGTGGACGAGACTGGCCGACACCACCGGGACCAGCTACACCTGGGCCGGGGCCAAGAGCGGCACGAAGTACGCCTTTACGGTCCGGTGCCTGAGCGCCGACGGGAAGAGCTACACCACCGCGTACGATACGGCCGGGGTGGGCGTGCTGTGCCTGAGCGCGCCGAAGATCGCGGAGCTGGCCCAGACGGCCGACGGCGTAAATGTGCGCTGGAACGCGGTGGGCGGCGCGGAAAAGTACCGGGTCTATGCCAAGACCGGTGGCGGAAGCTGGACCCGCATCGCGGAGACGGCCGGGACCAGCTACGAGTGGACCGGAGCCGAGAGCGGGACGGAATATTATTACACCGTGCGGGCCTTTGACGCCGACGGCGTGGGGGGACCATATGACAATACGGGCAAGGCGGCTACGTATTTCCCCGCGCCGGTGATGGACCGGGTGAGCAGCGGGACGAATGGTCTTGTCATCCGGTGGGAGGCCGTGCCCGGCGCGGCGCAATACCGGGTGTTTTACAAGACCACCGGCGGGTGGAAAAAGCTGGCGGACACCAAAAAGACAAGCTATACCTGGACCGACGCCAAGAGCGGTCCCACCTACGCCTTCACGGTCCGGTGCCTGAGCGCCGACGGGAAGAGCTACACCAGCTTCTACGATACCGCCGGCCTGCGGATGCACTATCTGGCCACGCCGACCATCGACGAGACCGCCAACCGAAACGGCGGCATCCGGGTCAACTGGGACGATGTGGGCGCGGATAAGTACGAGGTCTATTACAAGGTGGGTATCGACGAGGAAGGCCAGTGGGAGCTGCTGGGCGAGACGGCCAAGACCAGCATGTACCTCACAGACCCGGACAGCACCGCCAAGTATACCTTCCGGGTCCGGGCCGTCGCCGATGACGGGACGGTCAGCGGCTATTCCGAGGAGAGGCGGTCCATGATCTTCACCAACAGCCCCCTGGCGGATGTGGTGATCATCAGCCCCAACAAGGATACGGACCGGAACAATATCATCGACACCATCACCATTCACTGCACGGCCGGTCAGGGCTACGCCCAATCCATGGGCAACATGTTCGCCATGCCCTCGAAGCTGGCCTCCGCCAACTACGGCATCGGCAAGGACGGCGTTATCGGACTGTACGTGGATGAAAAGGACTGCTCCTGGTGCTCGTCCAACCGGCCCAACGACAACCGGGCCATCACCATAGAGGTTTCCAGCGATGACCATGAGCCCTACTGGGTCACGCCCGCGGCGTACAGCGCGCTGCTGGACCTGGTGACCGATATCTGCCAGCGCAACGGCATCGAAAAGCTGGTGTGGTCCTACGACACCAACGAGCGGGTCAATCACCTGAACGGCGTCAATATGACATGTCACCGGGACTTTTACACCAAGAACTGTCCGGGTACATATCTCTATACCCACGAGGAAGAGATCGCGGCCATCGTGAACGAGCGCCTTGGCGTAGCGCCGTAAAAGTCAAATCATAAAGCAATCCCCCGGCCCTGTTGAGCCGGGGGTGATTTTTATAGATAAATTTCCGTCTCCAGAAACGTCCGGTCCTTGCGGGACTGACCGCCAAGGGCCGTCACCGCGCCCTTGCCCCTGCCGTGGATGGAGATCACGTCGCCCTGAGATATGGGCGCGTCCACATGCAGACACTGGACGTAGTTCAATTGCACGGCCCCGGCCCGAATGAGCTCCGCCGCCGCTGTCCGGGACAGGCCGAACATGTTCCCCGCCACCGCGTCCAGCCGCAGGCTCTTCACCGTGAACGTGCGCTTTCTGGTCTTGCGCTCCGGGGCCTGGACCTCCGCCAGGGCGATGGGGACGGTCTTCACCGTGCAGCGGCCAACCTGCGTCAGCTCGTCGGTGAGAAGCTTTTCCACCGTGGGCAGACAAAAGATGGTGGCCGTATCGCCGTTGACCCAGAAGTCCCCGATCCACTCCCGGCGGATGCCAAGGCCCAGGGCCGCGCCCATATAGTCCCGGTGGGTGGGTTCGCCGAAATAGGCCGTGACGCGCAGGGCGCGGATGTGTTCGGCGGGGTCAAAGTCGGCGTCGGTCATGTAGTAGGGCAGGAAGAAGGCGCACTTGCGCTCGCAGGCGGCGCTGCCGCCGTTTAAGTGCAGCGTCACGTCCCCGAGACGTTTCGCCCACGCGGCGACCTCCGCCTGCTCCGGCATGGTGAGAAAGCCGGTGGCGGTCACAAGGCTGCTGCGCTCGCACCGGGCGGAGAGCTCTTCTATGCGCTTTTCCAGGTCTTTGTCCATGATGTGCCTCTGTCATGGGGATTTGTCGCTTGCGGCGAATTCCGGCCTAGCCCAGCGAGCGGCGACGACGGCTCGGAGGGGTTGTTACCAGTCTTGGTCATACATCCCAGTTTGGTAACAATCCCCCCGGCCCTTCGGGCCACCCCCCTTTACACAAGGGGGGCTTTGGGGTGGGATGCCTTTGGCGCTGACAGCCCCCTTTACACAAGGGGGCCTTTCAAAGCGGTGGCGCGAAACATGGAGATTTATTTCTTTTTCGGGCCTTGAGCGGCGCGGAGGATCGTGCAGACGGCGTTTCCCAGCAGGCCCACGCCGATCACGATCGCGGAAGCGGACATGACGGCGGGGTCCATATCACCGAACACCGCCGCCGTCAACAGGACGGCCGCGAGGACCTGCACGGCCAAAAAGACGATCTGCAGCACGTGAATTTTATTCATACGCCATCGTTTCCTCCTTTAAAACTGGGACCGTTTTACGGCCTGGGCGATCTGGTCCAGGACCCAATCGACCTCGGACTTGAACTCGCCGGAGGACGTGCGCAGCACCCCGGAGCGGAAGGCGCCAAGCTGGACAAGGCGGTCGGAGGTGACGACCCGGACCGTCTCGTTCTTGCCTATCTCGTCCACCAGGCGCTCGATGTACATGTCCGCCGTCTCGCCCTCCTTGGTGTAGGCCACGCGCACGTTGGCGCGGCTGTCCCGGCTGCCGGCGCCGCCGGGGACCTTGTAGGCGTCAAAGACCACCGCCAGGTCGCACTTGGTGTAGCCCTGGTAGTTGGCCAGAATGTCCAAAAGCTTGTCCCGGGCCATGTCCAGCCCCTGAGCGGCCAGGGATTTCAACTCGTCCCAGGCGAAGATCACATTGTACCCGTCCACGATGATGTGCTCGCGGGTCTTGCGGGCTTGCATTTGGATTCCCACGGCGCTGTTGATCTGGGGGGCGGCGTACTGTTTGCGGCGGATGGGGCCGAACTCCCGGACCATGATGGCCTCCAGCTCTTTCTCGTCGATGTCCAGGTTTTGCCGCCGGAGCTTGGGTTCGGCGATCTCGTCGGGCGCGTCCAATTTTTTGAGGGCGCTTTCCAGGTGCATGTACTCGGGGACCTTGTTCCACTTCACCGTAAAGCCGCCGCCGTGGGCGCAGAAGACGCTGTCCGGGGTGTTTTCCAGGTCCGCCTCCGGGTCGTAGTCCAGCGCGGCGATGACGGCCTGGGCGTCGTGGCAGGGCCGGCAGCCGTCCACACGACAGGAAAACCGGCCGCGGCCGCCGGTGTACGCCGCCACCTGCGCGGCGTAATCGCCCATGGCGGAAACGGGGGCGTGGCCCTCCAGCACGGTCATGTCCCCCTGGGTCACGGGGCTTTCGTGCACGCCGCCCATGGCCCGCACGTCCGTGATGGCCCGGCCTATCTGGGCCGTGGGGACCTCCAGGTGGAAGGCGTAGTAGGGTTCCAGCAGCACGCTCTTGGCCTGCATCAGCCCCTGGCGCACGGCGCGGTAGGTCGCCTGGCGGAAGTCCCCGCCCTCGGTGTGCTTTAAGTGGGCCCGGCCGGTGAGCAGCGTGATCTTCACATCCGTCAGGGGCGAGCCGGTGAGCACGCCAAGGTGCTGTTTTTCCTCCAAATGGGTCAGGATGAGCCGCTGCCAGTTCCGGTCCAGTACGTCCTCGGAGCAGACCGTGTCCACCTGGATACCGCTGCCGGGAGCGGCGGGTTCTAAGAGCAGGTGGACCTCCGCGTAGTGGCGCAGGGGCTCAAAGTGGCCCACGCCCTCCACCGCGTTTTCAATGGTCTCCCGGTACAGGACACGGCCCGCGTCTATGTCCACGTCCACGTCGAACCGGTCCTTGATGAGGCTTTTCAGAATTTCGATCTGCACCGCGCCCATGAGCTGCACGTGTATCTCTCCCAGACCCTCCTGCCAGAGGATGTGCAGCTGGGGCTCTTCCTCCTCCAGCATTTTCAGCTTGGGCAGCATGGTCTGTGGGTCCGTGCCCTTGGGAAGCACGATGCGGTAGCCCATGGCGGGAATTAAATAGGGCGCGCCGCCGTCCGGCTCTGCTCCAAGGCCCTGGCCGGGCCAGGTGGCGGAAAGGCCCGTCACGGCGCAGACAGTGCCCGCCGGGACAGTGTCGGCGGCGTCGAATTTGACGCCGGAGTAGAGCCGTATCTGGCCCACCTTTTCCTCCAATGGCTCGGAGCCGTTCAGGGGCAGATAACGTACCGGCATACGCACGGATAATGCGCCGCCGGTGATTTTTAAATACGTGAGCCGCTCGCCCCGGCTGTCCCGGCCAATTTTATAGACCCGTGCGGCGAATGGCGCGGCGGGCCAGGTGGGGGAGAGGGTATATTTGTCCAGGGCGGCGAGAAAGTCTTCTACGCCGTCCAGCTTTAAGCCAGAGCCGAAAAAGCAGGGGAAAAGCTTCCTCTGCCTGATAAGCCGCGCCGCGTCCAAGTCAGACACCGCGCCGGTTTCCATATAGGCGTCCAGCGCCGCCTCGTCCAGCAGGGCTATCTGTTCGTCCCGGTCGCCGGCCGGGGCGGAAAAGTCCACGCAGGCGTCCCCCAGACGGGCGCGGATATCGGCCAGCAGGGCGGCTTTGTCCGTGCCGGAAACGTCCATCTTGGTGACGAACAGGAACGTGGGGATATGGTACCGGGCCAGAAGGCCCCAGAGGGTCCGGGTGTGGGCCTGAACGCCGTCCGTGCCGCTTATCACCAAAATGGCGTAGTCCAGCACCCGCAGCACCCGTTCCGCCTCCGGGGAGAAGTCCACGTGGCCGGGGGTGTCCAGCAGCGTAAGCTCTGTGTCGCCCAGGGACAGGATGGCCTGTTTGGAGAAGATGGTGATGCCGCGGGCCCGCTCCAGGTCGTGGGTGTCCAGAAAGGTGTCCCGGTGGTCCACCCGGCCCAGCTTGCGGATACGGCTCGTCAGGTACAGCATGCCCTCGGAGAGGGTGGTCTTGCCCGCGTCCACGTGGGCCAAAATGCCGACGGTCAGCTTCTTCATCAGTCGAAGGCAAAGCCCCACCACAGCTCGTCAGGCAGAGGCTCGCGCACGTCGGGGCCAAGTGTGCCCAGCACGAATGGGCGGGCCTTGCCGGGGCCGGGGTAGAATAGGGGCGTGCGGACCTCATAGCGCTCCGCCGGAAAACGGGCCGCCACCGAGGCCAGAACGTCGGCCCAGTCGCCCTCCGGGGCCAGAAGCTCCAGGACACGGCACGTGTCCCCGTCCAGCTCCACGGCGGCGATGTCCCCGTTCAGGTCCAGCATGCTGCCGCCAAAGCGGCGCATGTGCTGGCTTTCCAGGCTCAATAGCTCCGGGCCCATGACGGCGTAGGGCCGGCCCCGCAGCAGGGCTTTACGGCGCAGGTAATATTCCCCCGCGGAGATGGATACAGCCTCTTCACGGGGCACGCCGGTTATCTCGGCGGGGCCGAGAAACGCCTCCCGGATATAGCTGACGGGCACGCAGCCGGCGGCCTTTTCATAAAAGCCGTACATGGCCTGCTCCCCCGGCATGACGCACACCGCGTGGGACCACTTGCCGGCCTCGGCCACGCATGCTTTGTACACCGCCGTGCCGATGCCGCGGCCACGGTAGGCGCTGTCCGTGGCCAGGGCGTAGGTGTACGCCGTGGTCAGAGACTGGCCGGAGGGCGGGAACATCAAAGGGCCGTTCATGATGTACATGGCCGAGACGACTTTACCGTCCGCCTCCGCCACCATGCACCGCTCGGGCTTTAAAAACATGGCGTGGTAGGCGCGTATGTAGTCGTCGCTGTCGGAAAAACCCTCCCGCCAAAGTTCGATCAAACGGGGGCGGTCAGCCTCCCGCCAGGGGCGTATCGTCACGTTATCCATTTGGCAGCACCACCTTGTATTTTTCCACCATCCGGTCCGGATGGTAGCTGAGTTTGGACTGTCGGAGAGAGGGACGGCCCATGTCGTCCTCCCGGTTTATCCACCGCACCCGGGGATGGGCGGCGCGGATGGCGCGGACGAACTGGCGGTTGACCATGGCATAGGCGCCGTTGATGTCCGCGAAGGCTTTTTCAAAATGGATGTCGAAGGTGTCAAGGCTTGTCATCTCCCCCATGGAGAAGGCCACCAGCGTTGACCCGGACCAGAGAAGTCCCCCGTCCAGACCCAGCGCGTCAAAGCTTGCAAAGGCCCGGTCGATGGCCCGGTATTCCGCGTCGATGCCGTCCTGCTCGTCCTCGCCGCAGGCGGCCATCCACTTATCCAGCATGTCCCGGCACGCGGGGATGTCCCCGGCGGTCATGGGAGAGAAGGTCCAGTCGTTTTCCTGCTCGAAGCGGTGGATGTGATTGCGCTTGCCGTGCAGGTGCTTACCGGTGAGGGCGTCCAGCTTTTCGGCGGCGTAGAGATAGTCCCACAGGTCCCGCTCCGGCTCCGCGGTAAAGCGTTCGCCAAAGAGGGCCTGTATCAAGGGAAGATGCTCCGCCGTCACGCCCCGCAGGACGAAGGGAAAGCCATTCCCCCTGGCGTACGCGCCCATCTCGGCCAGCACCGGGGCAAGGTCCC
Source organism: uncultured Oscillospiraceae bacterium (assembly GCA_947624395.1). Taxonomy (GTDB): domain Bacteria; phylum Bacillota; class Clostridia; order Oscillospirales; family Oscillospiraceae; genus CAJOIG01. Next base: position 920 of record CANQKA010000016.1, on the reverse strand, counting down.
CGCTGCCGATGGGCCAGGCGAAAAAGGGCTCCGGGCCGTAACAGGGCATGCAGATCATGCGCCCGGCAAGCTGGCCCACCTGCTGGCGGTAGGTCCCGTCCCAGAGGAAGATGTTGCCGAAGTTATAGTCCGCGCTGGGGGAATTCTCCGCCAGGACCAGCGGGTCTATCCAGGCCTTGTCGGCCAATGTGACAGGGTGCAGGTCAATCATGGAGGCTCTCGATCTGGCGCTGCAAAGCTTTCAGGTCCACGAAGGTCTCCGGACGCTTGGAGGGGTCCCGCAGCAGGGCGGAGGGGTGGTAGATGGCCATGGCGCGGCGGCCCTCCACGTCGAACCACTGGCCGTGCTCCCGGGAGATGCGAAAGTCCGGCCGGATGAAGACCTGGGCGGCGATACGGCCCAGAAAGACCAGGATTTTCGGGTCCACCAGGTCCATCTGCCGGCGGAGCCAGCCGATACAGGCGTTCTGCTCGTCGGGCAGAGGGTCCCGGTTCCGGGGCGGGCGGCACTTGACGATGTTGGCGATGTAGACTTTCGTCCGGTCCAGGTCGATGATCTCAAGCATCGTGTCCAGCAGCTTGCCCGCAGGGCCTACGAATGGCTCGCCCTGCAGGTCCTCCTGCTCGCCGGGGCCCTCGCCGATGAACATCACGTCCGCCGTTTCCAGCCCTACGCCGAACACAAGATTCGTCCGCGTCCGGCCCAGCTCGCAGCGCATGCACCCGGCGCAGTCGGAACGCAGCTTTTCCCAGCTGTCCTCCGGTGTGTTGTCCTTGAAAAAGTCCATGGCTTAATCCAGCTCGCTCTGGCCGGTGTAGAGCATGTAGTACCGGCCTTTTTGTTGCAAAAGGTCCTCGTGGCTGCCCCGCTCCACGATCTTGCCGTGCTCGATGACCACGATGGCCTGGGCGTTGCGGAC
>CANQKA010000015.1 GCA_947624395.1 uncultured Oscillospiraceae bacterium | reverse complement strand
CGGTGCTGTAAATCTGAAACGGAAAAGAGTGATGCGCGTTGAACGAGAAAAAGCCCGAAAAGGCCAAAAGGAAGCCGCTCAGCAACCACGTCTGGCTTGTGATCTCGCTTGTGGTCGCCATAGCCGTGTGGTATCTGCTCAGTCTGGGCAAGTCCACGGGCCGCAGCTTCCCCTTCATCGAAAAGACCTTCATCGAATCCTTCCCCAAGATGGCCTTTGAGCGGAAGGTGCTGTGGAAGGACTTCTGCAGCAGCATGATCTGCGTGGCGGCCGGCTTCGGTCTGGGCTTCGTCACCGCCATCCCCATGGCGTTTCTCATGGCCTGGTACACGCCGGTGCAGAAGATCATCATGCCCTGGATCAACTTCATCCGGAACATCCCCGCCCTGGCCTACGCGCCGCTGATCGTCATCATGGTGGGCGTGGGCAAGACTCCCGCCATCATCCTGATTTGGATCTGCACCTTCATGACCATGTGCGTGACGATATACGGCGGCATCGCCAACATCGACACCACCCTGGTCAAGGCCGCCCGGGTGCTTGGCGCCAAGGACATGGACATCTTCTTCCGCATCACCCTACCGGCCACGGTGCCTTTCATCATCACCGCCGTGCGCCTTGGTTTGGGCGCTGGCCTGACCACCCTGCTGGCAGCGGAATCCACCGGCGCACAGGCCGGTCTGGGCATGCGTATCCGGGCCCTGTCCGGCACATTCGAGTCGGCCCCCATGCTGATGTACATCATCATCATCGGCATCATCGGCATGCTCTTGAACATGCTGGTCAATTTCGTTGAAAGGAGGCTGACGTCATGGCAGGAGAAGCGCGAGCAGTAAAGCTCCATATCGACAATGTCTATAAGGAGTACAAAGGCGAGCACGGCGCCACCGTGGCCCTCAACGGCGTGAACCTGGACATCATGGAAAACGAGTTCGTGTGCGTTGTCGGCCCCTCCGGCTGCGGCAAGTCCACCCTGCTGAACATCATCGCCGGCCTGCACGACGCCACCAGCGGCACCTGCTATCTGGACGGCAAGCCCATCACCGACGTGGGCGTGGAGCGGGGCGTGGTGTTCCAGCAGTACGCGCTGTTCCCCTGGCAGACGGTGCTGAAAAACGTCATGTTCGGCCCGCAGATGAAGCGTCTGCCCAAGGCCGAGTGCGAGGCCATCGCCCGCAAGTACATAAAGCTGGTGGGCCTGGAGGGCTTTGAGAACTCCTATCCCAAGGAGCTGTCCGGCGGCATGAAGCAGCGCGTGGCCATCGCCCGCGCCTATGCCAACAACCCGGAAGTGCTGCTGATGGACGAACCTTTCGGCGCTCTGGACGCCCAGACCCGCGCCCAGCTGCAAACAGAGCTTTTGAAGACCTGGGAAGAAGAGCAGAAGACCTGCTTCTTCATCACCCACGACGTGGACGAGGCCATATTGCTGGCCCAGCGGGTGGTCATCATGTCCGCCCGGCCGGGGCGCATCAAGCGCATCGTGGACGTGGACATTCCCTACCCCCGGGACCAGGCCACCAAGAACGACCCCCGCTTCCTGGAGCTGAAGACCGAGGTCTGGAACGAGGTCTATCAGGAATACCTGGAAGTCCGCAAGTAAACCCGTACCTGACCGGCATCGCCGGAAAACATAAGGTAATCATTATTTTTAGGAGGAATACCATGAAAAAGTTTCTCGCACTGCTTCTGGCTCTGGCTATGGTCCTGAGCCTGGGCGCCATCGCCTTTGCCGAGGAAGAGCAGGAGCCCATCACCCTGCGCGTCGGCTATATGGCCAACTACGCCTCCCTGTGGGCCGTCATGACCGGCATCAACGGCGGCTACTTCGAGGACGAGGGCATCACCATCGAGCTGACCGAGTTTGGCGACGGTCCCTCTGAGATCGCGGCCATGGAGGGCGGCTCCATCGACCTGGCCTACATCGGCAAGGGCGCCCACCGGCTGTGCATCACCGGCAGCGCCGTCATCTTTGCCCCCAGCTCCGTGCACACCACCGACAAGCTGGTCTGCGCCGCCGACTCCGGCATTGAGACCGTGAACGACCTGGCCGGCAAGAAGATCGGCTACAGCGCCGGTTCTTCCTCTGAGACCACGCTGGACAACGCCCTGAATGTGGCCGGCCTGACCCGTGACGACGTGACCCTGAACGCCCTGGACCCCGGCTACATCGTCCCCGCCATGATCTCCGGCGACATTGACGTGGCCGTGACCTGGAACCCCTACACCTCCATGTGCCTGGAGCAGAGCGAAGGCTCCTATGAGATCGAGTTCGCCGACGGCTCCACCAACATGTCCAGCTGGATCTGCCTGCCCGGTTACGCCGAGGAGAACCACGACACCCTGGTCCGCTTCACCCGCGCCCTGTTCAAGGCCATGGACTACGGCTCTGACCCTGACAACGCCGATGAGGTCGCCCAGTGGTGCGCCGAGCAGACCGCTACCGACAAGGACATCAACCTCCTGCAGTGGGGCGACGCGCACTGGTTCAACATCGAGGACATGGTCACCGCTATGGCGGACGGCACCATGAAAGGCTACTATGAAGGCGTGCAGAACGACATGCTCGCCGGCGGCAACATCACCGAGGAAGAGGCTCACGAGGACGTGGGCGACTGGGTGCTGTTCGACGTGATGCAGGAAGCCCTGGATCAGGTCGCCGAGTAAACCCTGCCCTGTCAAGGCAAACCCAAACACGACCCCGGGGACTTCCCCGGGGTCTTTTTCCAAAGGACATCTGTTTCTATGAACATCACCATCACCCACGCCCCCGGCGAGACCCTGGCCTTTGCCGCCGGCGAGCTGCGAGGCTACCTGGCCCGCATGCTCCCGGCGGACGCCGCCATGTCCGTCCGGCTTGTCACGGTCCCCAAAGCCGGCAACGACGCCTTTTCCGTGGACCTCTCCCCCGCCGGTGGGTCCATCGTCGGGTCCTCGGACCGTGCGACCCTGCTGGGGGTGTACGACGCCCTGCGCATGCTGGGCTGCCGGTTTTTAGCGCCGGGCCAGGAATATGAGTTCGTGCCCCCTGTCGCCCCCCAGGCCATCCGCCTGCGCTATGAAAAGACGGCCGCCTACTTCCACCGGGGCGTGTGCATCGAGGGGGCCGACAGCCGGGAGAACATTCTGGACTTCATCGACTGGCTGCCCAAGGCGGGCTTCAACGCCTTCTTCCTCCAGTTCCGCACGCCATACGTCTTTCTGGACCGCTGGTACCGCCATCTGAATAACCCCCACGCGGCCCCGGAGCCCTTTGACGCCGCGGACGCGGAGGCGGTCATGGACCAGGCGGAGGCTGCAATGCGCCGCCGGGGCCTGATGCTGCACAAGGTGGGCCACGGCTGGACGGGCCAGGTGCTTGGCTGCGACAGCCTCACCTGGGACAGCTCGCCCCAGCCTCTTGAGGAAGATAAGCGCCCCTTTGCCGCGCTGGTGAACGGCGTTCGTGGGTTTTATAAGGGCGTACCCACCAACACGAATCTCTGCCTTTCCAACGCCCGGGCCCGCGCCCGCTTTGCCGCGCTGGTGACGGACTACGCCAGGACAAACCCCGGTGTGGACTACCTGCACGTGTGGCTGGCGGACGAGTACAACAACGTGTGCGAGTGCCCCGCCTGCCGGGAGAGCGACCCCACGGACCTGTACGTGGCGCTTTTGAACGAGATCGACCGGCGGCTCACGGCGGAGGGCCTGCATACCAAGATCGTGTTCCTGCTCTATCAGGAGCTTCTCTGGCCACCCGTCCGGGAGCGGCTCGCGAACCCTGACCGGTTCGTGCTCATGTTCGCCCCCATCAGCCGGACCTTTGCCAGCTCCTACGATACCGCCCCCGTGCCGCCCATCCCGCCCTATGTCCGCAACCGCATCACCCTCCCGGCGGGGCTGGAGGAAAACCTGGCCTTTCTCCGGGCCTGGCAGGATGTTTTTCCGGGGGACAGCTTTGTCTACGACTACCCCCTGGGTCGGGCCCACTACGGCGATTTGGGCTATATCCACATCGCCCGCGTCCTGTGCCAGGACATTGCCCGTCTGCATGAGATGGGCCTGAACGGCTATATCAGCTGCCAGGAGCTCCGGGCCGGCTCGCCCAATTTTCTGCCAAACTACGTGATGGGTCGGGCGCTGTTCGACGGCTGCGCGGACTTTGACGCGCTGGTCCAGGAATACTTTCAGGCCGCCTACGGTTCGGACGCGCCCCTGGCGCTGGGGTATCTGGCAAAGCTGTCCGAACTGCAGCTTTGTGATTATGTAAACGGCAAAGGCCCCCGTGCGGACCCGACCGCCGCTGACAAGGCCGGTCAGGCCCTCCGGCTCTGCGGGCGTCTGGCGTCGGACGCGGCCAAGCGGGCCGGTCCCTTCTGGTCGGCCCTGCGCCACCACGGCGAATACGGCCAGCGGCTGGCGAAGGCCCTGCAGCTGCTGGCCCAGGGCCGGGACAGCGAGGCTCACGCCGCCTGGGAGGAAATGGCCCGCTACCTCCGTGCCACCGAGCGGCGAACCCAGCCCTGGCTGGACGTATACCGTGCCCTGGACGTGACCCACAACTACACCGGACTATAAAAACCTGGCCGCCCCTCCGGACGGCCAGTCTTTTTATTGCAGCACACACAGTATCAGCCCATACACCACGCTGGCGGTAATACCGAACGTTATCACCGGTCCTGCGATGGTGAACATCTTCGCCGCCGTACCCAGAATAAACCCCTCGGTCTTGAATTCCAGCGCGGGGCTGACCACGGAGTTGGCAAAGCCCGTGATGGGCACTAGGGTCCCTGCTCCGGCGAACCGGGCCAGCTTGTCGTACACGTTCAGGCCCGTGAACAGCGCGGACAGGAAGATGAGCGTCATGCTCACCGCCGTGGCGGCGTCTTCTTTCGCAAGCCCCGCGAAGTCCTCGTAGCCCATGCGCAGGCCCTCGCCCAGGCAGCAGATAAGCCCGCCCACCACGAACGCCTTTATCAGGTCCCCCGCCAAAGGCGACTTGGGGGCCATATTTTTGATATACTCGTTGTATTCTTTGTTCGTCATGTTCATTTCCATCACCGCGCATAGTATGTTCCGCCGGAGGAAAAATATGCGGCGCCGCGTTTGCCAAACGGGCGGGAACGGCGTATAATACGCATATAAGAAAACGTGAGGACTGCTATGGCAAACAAGACGAAAAAGTTATCCGACGTGCTGCGCACCTGCACCGCCATCGTGCTGGGCAACGCCCTTCTGGCCTTTGCGGTGGAGGCGTTCATCATCCCCCACAACATCATCATGGGCGGCACCACGGGTCTGGCCATCGTGCTGGCGCGGGTGCTGCCGGTGGACACGGCCGCCATAGTGCTGGTGCTGAACACCGTGCTTCTGGTGCTGGGCGGGCTGACCCTGGGCAGCAAGCTGGTGACCACCACGCTGGCAAGCTCGCTGCTGTACCCGGCCTTTCTGGCCGTCATCGGCCGCATACCGGGCGTGGGCTCGCTGTGCTCCGACACGCTGATGGCCGCGCTGTTCGGCGGCGGGCTCATGGGCGCGGCTCTGGGCGTGGTGCTGCGGGTAGGGTCCTCCACCGGCGGCATGGACATCGCCAGCCTCATGCTGCACAAGTGGACCCATATCCCCGTGTCCGTATGCGTGTACGCCATGGACACGCTGGTGATTGGCGGGCAGGCGCTTTTTTCCTCGCCGGAGCCCATCTTATACGCGTTGGTACTGCTGGCGGTGCAGTCGCTGGTGCTGGACCGGGTGATGATCCTGGGTCAGGCCCAGATCCAGATCTTCGCCGTGAGCCAGCACTATGACGACATACGCCGGCGTATCCTGACGGAGCTGGAAGCCGGGGCCACCATGGTCCAGATCGAGACCGGCGCGCTGCAGCAGCAGCAAAAGGGCGTGCTGTGCGTCATCCCCCGGCGGAAGCTCTACGCCGCCACAGAACTCATTCAGGGCATAGACCCCGCCGCTTTCATCACCATCACCCAGGTCAAGGAGGTCCGGGGCCGGGGCTTCACCCTGGAGCGCAACGTCCGGGACCTGAACGCGGACTGACAACAACAAAAACCGCCCGGATGACTCCGGGCGGCATTTGTTTGACTATTCAACTGTCAGGTTGTCGATGCCGTGCTGTTCAAACTCGTTGTAATAGTCCTCGATGCGGCTCATGAGCTCGTTTTCGTCGTTGGCGTCGATGCCCTCGCCCTCCATGTCCCGGCGGGCCAGCTCCTCGGCCAGAATGTCGAAGAACGCCGCGTCCTCATAATCCGCGATGGCCTCGTGGATACCGCCCTCCTCGTAGGCGCGGGAAGGGAACACATGCCCCTGCCACGTCTCGATGAGCGAGCGCATGCCCACCTGGGAGCACAGGGCAAACAGCTTTTCCTGCAAAAAGTCATAGTCCTCGAACCGGTCCTCGCCACGGGCAGAGTTGAGCACCCAATCCCCCACGTACACCAGATCCAGAAGACGCCTGAATTCCTTTTCGGTAAGCTCGATCGTCACGATGCTCACCCCCTTTTCTTTCTCCGATTGTATTATAGCACGAATTTTCTACAATGTGCTTCCCCTTTTATAATTATGGCTATTATAGCACAGGTGTGTTATAATGTTCTATAGGGCAAAGCAACGAATATTGGCCTTGGGAGAAACTTTTCCTTGTGTTGAGGATGGATTTGTATTATGATGGACCACATGAATATGCGAGACGCGATCATTTCAATAACAGGCGTGCAGCGGGACCCCTCCGGCGGAAAAGACGCGGTGGAGCTGGTGACGGCGGGCAAGTACGGCTTTGAAAACGGCGAGAGCCGCTTCACCTACGAGGAAAGCGACCTGACCGGGCTTGAGGGCACCCGTACCACCTTCACCATCAACCCCATGGGCGTGGTGCTGCGCCGGGAGGGCAGTCTGAACTCCGAGATGGTGTTCCGGGAGGGGCAGAAAGATTTCTTCCTCTACGAGACCCCTTACGGCAGCGCCACCATGGGGGTGGACACCCGCCGCATCGACGCAAAGCTGGACGAGCACGGGGGCACCATGGAACTGGACTATGCCATCGACTTCAACCACACCCCCATGGGCCGCAACCAGTTTAAAATCAATGTGAGAGAGAAGACAAATGGCTGACCTGATCGAACGGGCGAAGTCGGACATCGACGCGCTCATCAAAAACGCTGTCCCGGCGCTATCTGACGCCGCCGGGTCCGTGAGCATCCCCAAGAACACCCAGAACGGCGACTTTGCCGCCAACCACGCCATGGCCGGGGCCAGGACCCTGCACGCCGCGCCCAAGGCCATCGCGGAGGACATCCTGCAAAATCTATCCCTGGACGGTTCCTTCTTCACCGCCGCCGAGGCCGCTGGCCCCGGCTTTTTGAACTTCCGGCTGTCTGACGGCTGGTACGCCGCCGTGCTGGACGCGGTGCGCGCCGAGGGCGCAAATTATGGCCGCAGCGAGACGCGCAGCGGGAAGCGCGTCATGGTGGAGTTCGTCTCCGCCAACCCCACCGGCCCCATGACCATCGGCAACGCCCGCGGCGGCGTGCTGGGGGACACCCTGGCGGCCGTACTGGACTGGGCCGGCTGGGACGTGTGGCGGGAGTTCTACGTGAACAACGCCGGCCACCAGGTGGAGCTGTTCGGCCAGTCGGTGGAGGCCCGGTATTTGCAGCTGCTCCACGGCGAGGACGCGGTGGAATTTCCCGAAAACGGCTACCACGGCGACGATATCCGGGACCTGGCCCGGGAGATATACGAAAAAGACGGCGACAAATACGAGCGCCTCTCCCCCGCGGACCGGCGGGCCGCCTTCATCGCCTACGGTATCCCCCGGAACATTGAGCGCATGCGCGCCGATTTGGAGCGCTACGGCATAAAGTTCGACCGCTGGTTTTTGGAGACGGACCTGCACGACAGCGGCTATGTGGCTGACACGATCGACATCCTCACCAAATCGGGCCACACTTACGAAAAGGACGGCCAGCTCTGGCTTCGGAACACGGACTTCGGCGCGGACAAGGACGAGTGCATGCGCCGTGCCGACGGCACCTGGACCTACTACGCCGTGGACATCGCCTACCACCGGAACAAGTTCGTGGAGCGTGGCTTCGACCGGGTCATCGACGTGCTTGGCGCGGACCACCACGGCCACACCATCCGCTTCGGCAAGACCATGGCCTGCCCCGAGCTGGGGCTTGAGGGCCGGGTGCTGGACTTTCTCATCATGCAGATGGTGCGCCTGACGAGAAACGGCGAGACCGTGAAGGTCTCCAAGCGCACGGGCAAGGCCCTGACCCTGGCGGACCTGATGGACGAGATCGGCCGGGACCCCTGCCGGTACTTCTTCAACGCCAGCCCCGGCAGCCACCTGGAATTCGACCTGGACCTGGCCGTGCGCCAGGACAGCGAAAACCCGGTCTATTACGTCCAGTACGCCCACGCCCGTATCTGCTCGCTTTTGAGCACCCTGGCCGCCGACGGCCTCACACCGCCGGAGCACGCGGACGCTGCAAAGCTGTCCACGTCCCAGGAGCGGGAGCTCATCAAGGCTCTGGCTGCCTTCCCCGGCGAGATACACGCCGCCGCGGCTGAACTGGACCCCTCTAGGATAAACCGCTACGCCACGGAGCTGGCCTCCCGGTTCCACAAGTTCTATAACGCCTGCCGTATCCGGGGCGAGGAAGCGCCCGTGGCCGGCGCCCGGCTGGCCCTTTCCGCCGCCGTGAAGCAGGTATTGGAAAACGCCCTTGGCATTCTTGGCGTGTCCGCGCCGGAGAGCATGTGACGGCAAGATTATGGAAACTTTTGGTTTAGTTGGAAAAAACTGGATTTAACATATAGTGAATATTCACTAAACTTTTTCTCTCTCCCGATTTGACCCGTTGACATTGCCGGTTTTATATGATAGCTTCTCAAGTGGTAATTTTTTGGGAATCGGGGGATGGCTATGAAATCGACCGGTATCGTACGCAAGGTGGATGAGTTAGGGCGTATCGTACTGCCCATCGAGCTGCGCCGGACGTTAGACATCGCGGAACGGGACGCGCTGGAGATCTTCGTGGCTGAGGACACGATCATGCTGAAGAAATACCAGCCGGCCTGCGTATTCTGTGACAGCTCCAAGAATATCATCACCTATAAGGGCAAAAACGTCTGCGCCAACTGCATCGGCGCCCTGGCGGACCGCTCTTAAATCTTGATCCATAAAAAAGCCTCCCCTGTGTAAGGGGAGGCTTCCTTATTGAAAGGCCCCCTTGTTAAAGGGGGCTGTCATGCGTCAGCATGACTGGGGGATTGTCTTTCGTCTACCAGCAATCCCCCCGAGCCGCCTTGCGGCGGCCCACCCCCCTTTGACAAGGGGGGCATTGGGCGGGAATGGCCATCTATAAAGCAAGGGCGCGTTCGCACGCGCCCTTTTCAGAACTTTTAAAGGGAGGCTTTTGCCTTCTCCACCAGCGCCGTAAACGCCGCGGGGTCGTTGATCGCGGTCTCGGACAGCATCTTCCGGTTCATCTGGATACCGGCCAGCTTCAGCCCGTGCATAAAGGTAGAGTAGTTCATGCCGTTGAGCTTGCAGGCCGCGCTGATACGGGCGATCCACAGCTGGCGGAAATCGCGCTTGCGCTGCTTGCGGCCCACATAGGCGTAGCGGAGGCTCTTCATGACGGCCTGGTTGGCCATCTTATAATGCCGGGACTTGCTGCCCCAGTAACCCTTGGCCATGCCGAGGATCTTATTTCTTCTCTTGCGCGTCATCATCGCGCCCTTGATACGTGCCATCTTTCGTTATCCTCCTTATTTGTACGGGATCATGCGCTTGACCGTGGCAGCGTTGGCGCTGGCGGCGTAAGCGCCCTTGCGGAGGCCGCGCTTGCGTTTGGTGGTTTTGCCGTGGCCGTTGAGCAGATGGCTCTTGTAGGCGCGGGCACGCTTGACCTTGCCGTTCTTGGTCAGGGAGAAGCGCTTTTTGGAAGCGCTGTGTGTTTTCAGCTTCGGCATCTCAATTTGTCTCCTTTGCTTTTTCTTCCTTTGGCTGTTTCTTCTGGGGTGTCTGGGCCTTGGGCGAGAGGAACTCGGTCATGAGCCGGCCCTCCAGCTTCGCGCCCTTGTCCAACTTGGCGATCTCGCCGCACTCCGCCGCAAACCGCTCCAAAAGCTGTTTGCCCAAATCGGTGTGGGCCATTTCACGGCCGCGGAACCGCACCGTTACCTTCAGACGGTTCCCCTCGGCCAGGAACTTCTGGCCGTTGCGAAGCTTGACCAAGAAGTCGTTCTCGCCGATGGACGGCGACATGCGTATCTCCTTGACCTCGATGACATGCTGGTTCTTTCGGGCCTCTTTTTCCCGCTTGGCCTGTTCAAAACGGAACTTGCCGTAATCCATGACCTTGCACACCGGGGGCTTTGCCACCGGGGAGATCATGACCAGATCCAGCTCCCGCTCCTGGGCGATCTGCAGGGCTTCCTCCGAGGACATGATCCCCAGCTGCTCTCCATCCTCGCCGATCAGGCGGACCTGCGGTTCCCGAATATCCTCGTTGAGAGGATGCGTCACGTTCGCTATTGCCAGAGCACCTCCTTTTGATCATAACAAAAGCGCGGATACAGGCCGTATCCGCGCACAAACACATTTTCTCCCACAGGGAAAAAGGTTCGGGCCTCGGCGCGCACCATCGGCGGCCGGGCGAGGACGGATACCAGACGTCCTGCTTTTGCCCTGATAATATACCAGTCCCGGCCGCTTTTGTCAAGTCTATTTTTCCCATCACGCGGGAAAAATCAGCATATGACAAGGGAACTTGAATTTCTGACCGTCTTTCTTCTGGGCGGCATTGCCTACGGGGCCCTGGAGCTTCTGTGGCGGGGCCGGACCCACTGGACCATGCTCCTGGCCGGCGGGGCCAGCTTTCTGCTCATGTACCTGACCGCCACGGCCAGCGGTCTGCCCCCGCTGGGCCAGTACGCCCTGAGCGCGGCGCTGACCACCGCCGTGGAGTTCGTCACGGGGGCGGTGGTCAACGTGAAGCTGGGCTGGAACGTGTGGGACTATTCAAACCGGCCGGCAAATTTATACGGCCAGGTCTGCGCCCGGTATACGTTCTTCTGGTTCATACTGAGCGTACCTGGCTGCGCCCTGGCCCGGTTTCTGCACGCCTCAGTATTCCGACGGCTGTGAGCTCTCCGCCTCAGCAGGCGCCGGGGCCGTAGCTGGCGCGGCGGGGGTGGGCATAGCCGCCACGGCGGCCTTTTCCATCTCGATGGCCAGCTTCACGATGCGGCTGGTGCCAAGCCTGTCCGCCCCCAGGGCGATCATGTCCTCGGCGTCCTGGATGGTCTTGATGCCGCCGGCGGCCTTCACCTTCACGTGTGGCCCGCAGCAGGCCCGCAGCAGCTGCACGTCCTCGCGGGTAGCGCCGCCGGTGGAAAAGCCGGTGGATGTCTTGATATAGTCCGCGCCGGAGGAGCTGACGATCTCGCACAGCTTCTTTTTCTCGTCCTCGGTCAGCAGGCACGTCTCGATGATGACCTTCAAAATATAGCCCTCCGTGGCGTCCCGCAGGGCCACGATCTCCCGGAGCACATCGTCCCAGCAGCCGTCCTTGACCATGGCCAGGTTGATGACCATGTCGATCTCGGACGCGCCGCCCGCGATGGCGTCCCGGGCCTCCTGGACCTTGATTTTCGTGGTGTTGTAGCCGTTGGGGAAGCCGATCACGGTGCAGATGGCCATTTTCGCGCCCACATAGCGCTTGGCCCCGGCCACGTGACAGGGCGGGATGCACACGCTGGCGCAGTTATAGCGGATGGCCTCGTCGCACAGCTGCCGTATCTCGGCCACCGTGGCGTCCTGCCGCAGCAGGGTGTGGTCGCACTTGCGCAGGATCTCGCTGATGTCCATAATTTTCCTCCTTTTGCGGCGCACATCGCGCCGCGCATTTGTTTTCATATCCGAAAACGCCGCCTCATAAGCTTGGATATCAACGCTTGTGAGGTGCGTCCATGGACGAGGTATATGTCGCCAACCGGGCGGAGCTGTGCGGCACAGTGACCGCCCTCCCCCGCTATTCCCACGAGAGCCGGGGCATCCGGTTCTTCACCTTCCCCCTGCGGACCTGCCGCTTGAGCGGCACGGCGGACACGCTGAACATCGTGGTCCGGGAATCGCTCTTGCCCCAGGACGGACTTTTGGAATCCGGCCCGGTGCGCGTAACGGGCGAGCTTCGCTCGTTCAACAACAAAAGCGGCGTGGGGAACAAGCTGGTGCTGACGGTCTTCGCCCGGGAGCTCTCCCCCGGCGGCGAGGATGACAACCGCATCACGCTCACCGGCAACCTGTGCAAGGAGCCGGTGCTGCGGGTAACGCCCATGGGCCGGGAGATATGCGACCTCATCCTGGCCGTGGCCCGCCGCTACCGCCGCAGCGACTACATCCCGGTCATCGCCTGGGGCCAGCAGGCCCGTGACGTGGCCGGCTCGCCCATGGGGACCCAGCTTTGCGTCCGGGGCAGACTGCAGAGCCGCGCCTATACCAAGGTCATCGACGGCGAGAGCTTCCAGCGTCAGGCCTTCGAGGTATCCGCCGCCGACGTGTTCCCGATATAACGCTTTTTTCATTGTAATATAACATCTTTTATCTGTCAATTATTGAAAAATCTCCCCGGATGGTATATGATAGATTTAGTCAAGGTGACTGAGAACCGTCAATTCTGTCATAGGGGGAGAGCGAGATGAGCGTTCTGAACGACTGTACATACCGGGCCCATGAGGTCCTGGGCTGCCACAAGGCCCGGAAGGGATATACCTTCCAGGTCTGGGCGCCCAACGCCCGTGCCGTATCCGTGGTGGGCGACTTCAACGGCTGGGACCCGGCCGCCGCGCCCATGGAGCGAGATCTCGAGGGCTACTGGTCGGCGACGGTGCCCACCGCCCTGCACGGGCAGATATATAAATACGCCGTCACCGGCCCGGACGGCCGGTGCATCTTGAAGGCGGACCCGTACGCTTTCCACGCCGAGACCGGCCCTGCCACCGGCTCCAGGGTCTGGGACCTGGGCGGGTACAGGTGGGGCGACAGTCCCTGGATGAAGGCCCGGCGCAAGGCCCAGCCCCGCACCGCACCCATGAACGTGTATGAGGTCCACCTGGGCTCCTGGCGGCTTTCCGACGGCGAGACTTTCCCCAACTACAAAAACATCGCGCCCATCCTGGCGGAATACTGCCGGAAGATGGGCTATACCCATGTGGAGCTGCTGCCGGTGACGGAGTACCCCTTTGTGGGCAGCTGGGGCTACCAGGCCACGGGGTACTTTGCCCCCACCAGCCGGTACGGCACGCCCCAGGACTTTATGGCCTTTGTGGACACGATGCACCAGGCGGGCATCGGCGTGATCGTGGATTGGGTGGCGGCCCACTTCCCCCGGGACGAGCACGGTCTGGCCCGGTTTGACGGCACGACCCTTTATGAATACGCCGACCCCCGCATCGGCGAGCACGCCGAGTGGGGCACGCTGGTGTTCGACTACGCCAGCCCCGACGTGCGCGGCTTCCTGATCGACTCCGCCCTGTTTTTCCTGAGGGAATACCACGTGGACGGCCTGCGGTGCGACGCGGTCAGCTCCATGCTCTACCTGGACTATGGCCGCCGCTCCGGCGAGTGGCTGCCCAACAAAGACGGCGGCAACATCAACTACGACGCCCACTCCTTCTGGCAGCAGCTGAACACCGCCGTACTGGACCTTTGCCCCGGCTGCTTCACCGTGGCGGAGGAATCTACCGCCTACGCGAAGATCACCGCCCCCGTTTCCGACGGCGGCCTGGGCTTCACCTTCAAGTGGGACATGGGCTTCATGCACGACACCCTGGACTACTTCAAGCTGGACCCCTACTTCCGCTCCTACAACCACGACAAGATCACCTTCTCCATGATGTACGCCTTCTCCGAGTACTATGTCCTGGCCTATTCCCACGACGAGGTGGTCCACGGCAAGTGCTCCATGGTCCAGAAGATGTCCGGCCTTTACGACGACAAGTTCGCCAACCTCCGGGCCCTGTACGGCTACCAGTTCGCCCACCCCGGCAAGAAGCTGACCTTCATGGGCGGGGAGTTTGCGCAGTTCACCGAGTGGAACTACGAAAAGCAGCTGGACTGGATGCTGCTGGACTATCCCAAGCACCGGGCCATGCAGGACTACTGCGCCGCTCTGGGCAGACTCTACATCGACCAGCCGGCCCTGTGGCAGATCGAGGACGATTGGTCGGGCTTCTCCTGGCTGAACCCCGACGACCGGGACAAGAGCTCCATCGCCTTCATCCGCTGGCCCAAGGACCGGAAGAACGCCAAGCCCATCGTGTGCGTGTGCAACTTCACCCCCATGTTCTACGACGATTACGTCATCGGCCTACCCGGCAATGGCCGGCTCAAAAAGCTGCTGAGCAGCGACGATGTCCGTTTCGGCGGCACGGGACATGCCCTGCCCCGGAAGAAATACGAGGCCAAGAGCTTCCGGGAGTTTGACCACCGGGTCCACCTGGGCCTGCCGCCCCTTTCCGCCCAGTATTTCGTCTACGAGGAGGAGAAAAAACCGGGCAAGGCAAAGAAATAAGGGCTTTGGCCGTCTCCGTGGTGGGGGACTTCAACTACTGGGACCTCGCCTCCGCGCCGATGACCAGGGATCGGGAGGGCTACTGGACCGCCCGCGTCCCCTGGGTCCAGCACGGCCAGGTCTATAAATACGCCATCACCGGCCCGGACGGCCGGTGCGTACAAAAGGCGGACCCCTTCGCCTTCCACGCCGAGACCGGCCCCGCCACCGGGTCCAAGGTCTGGGACATCGATAACTACGGCTGGTCGGACGGGACCTGGATGCGGGAGGACTGGCAAACCAGCCCCATCAACATCTCGTGGGCAGCTGGGGCTATCAGGTGACGGGCTATTTCGCCCCCACCAGCCGGTACGGTACGCCCCAGGACTTTATGGCCTTCGTGGACATCCTCACCAGGCGGGCGCGGGCGTGATCGTGGATCGGGTGGCGGCCCACTTCCCCAAGGATGAGCACGGTCTGGCCCGGTTCGACGGAACGCCGCTCTATGAATACGCCGACCCCCGTATCGGCGAGCACGCCGAGTGGGGCACGCTGGTGTTCGACTACGCCAGCCCCGACGTGCGCGGCTTCCTGATCGACTCCGCCCTGTTTTTCCTGAGGGAATACCACGTGGACGGCCTGCGGTGCGACGCGGTCAGCTCCATGCTCTACCTGGACTATGGCCGCCGCTCCGGCGAGTGGCTGCCCAACAAAGACGGCGGCAACATCAACTATGACGCCCTGGATTTCTAAACAGCTCAATTCCGCCGTGAAGGAGCGTTTTCCCGGCGCCATCACCGTGGCGGAGGAGTCCACCGCCTTCCCCGGCATCACCGCGCCGGTCCGGTACGGGGGCCTGGGATTCGATTTCAAGTGGAACATGGGCTTCATGCACGACACCCTGGAGTACTGCAGCAAGGACCCGGTGTATAAGGTCTATGAGCACCACAAGCTGATCCTGCCCATGGAATACTCGTTCAGCGAGCGGTTTATCCTGGCCTATTCCCATGACGAGGTGGTCTACGGCAAGGGCTCCATGCTGGGCAAGATCTGGACCGGCCCGCCCTCTGGCAGATCGACGACAGCTGGGACGGCTTCACCTGGCTGAACCGGGACGACAGGGAGCGCAACGCCGTGGCCTTTATCCGCTGGTCCCGGAACGTGGAGCGGGCCAGGCCGGTGGTGTGCGTGTGCAACTTCTCCCCCATGTATTGGGAGGGCTATCTCATGGGCCTGCCCTACCCCGGCCGGTTGAAGCCCCTTCTGAACAGCGACGACGAGCGCTTCGGCGGCTGGGGCTGCCTGCTGCCGGAGATACAGTATGAGTCCGAGCCCTTTGGAGCGTTTGCCCAGCGGGCCCGTTTGAACCTGCCGCCCCTTTCCGCGCAATTTTTTGAACTTGAGGAGGAGTAAAACGCCATGCAAATGAAGGAAATGAGAAATCTTCTGGCGATCCGGGCCTCCGAAAAGGGCCTGGACCGACCGATGCGCATCCTGCTGACCGCCGCCGAGTGCGCGCCCCTGGCCAAGACCGGCGGGCTTGCCGACGTGGTGGGCACCCTGCCGAAATATCTCAACAAGCTGGGCATTGACGCCCGTGTCATGATCCCCTATCACAAGGTCATCAAGGACAAATACGGCGACCAGGTGGAATATCTTTTCAGCTTCTATGTATCCCTGGGCTGGCGGAACAAGTTCGTGGGCGTGAACCGGCTGATGCTGGACGGGGTCTGCATCTGGCTCATCGAGAACGAGGAATACTTCTCCGGCCCCATCTACATCCCCGACCGGGAGGGCGAGCAGTACGCCTACTTCACCCGCGCCGTGGCGGAGGCCCTGTTCCGTCTGGACTTCATACCCGACGTGATACACTGCAACGACTGGCACGTTGGCATGCTGCCCCTGCTTTTGAAGACCCAGTACATAGAGTCCGCCCTGGGCAGCACCCGCACCCTCCTGACCATCCACAACATCGCCTACCAGGGCCTGTGCAAATTTGACTTCGTGCAGGACTTCCTGTCCATCCCGGACGGCTGCCTGGGGCTCATGGAGCGCTATGGCATGGCATCCTTCCTGAAGGCCGGGTGCGTGATGGCCGACCGGGTCAACACGGTCAGTCCCTCCTACGCCCGGGAGATATGCACCTGGGAGTACGGCGAGGGCCTGGAGAGCGTGCTCAGCTTCCGGGGCGACGTGACCGGCATCGTCAACGGCATCGACAAGAGCGTCTGGCGTCCCGGCACGGACAAGCGCATCCCCGCCAACTACACCGCCTCCAAGATGAAGGGCAAGGCGGCCTGCAAGGCCCGGCTCATGGAGGAAACGGGTCTGGAGGTGGCCCCGGACCGGCCCCTGATCGGCATGGTCACCCGTCTGGCGGAGCAGAAGGGTCTGGAGCTTGTGATGGCCGCCATGGACCAGCTTCTCTGGGACAACGACGTGGCTTTCGTCCTGTTGGGCAACGGCAACAAGAAATACGAGGACTGGCTGCGGGGCCTGGAGGACCGGCACCCCGGCCGGGCCTGCGCTTGGATTGGCTACGACGACGACCTGAGCCACCACATCTACGCCGGGTGCGACTTCTTCCTCATGCCCTCCTGGTTCGAGCCCTGCGGCATCTCCCAGCTCATCGCCATGGCCTACGGCACCATCCCCATCGTGCGGGAGACCGGCGGCCTGAGAGACACGGTCCAGCCTTACAACATGTACACCGGCGAGGGCACCGGCATCACCTTCTCCCGCATGGACGGTTACGATATGGCCGACGCGGTCCGCCGCGCCCTGGCCCTGTACGCGGACAGACCCGCTCTGGATACCGTGATAAAGAACGCCATGTCCGTGGACTACAGCTGCGACAATTGGGCCTACGAATACGGCAACCTGTATTTGGACATGATTTGATCATCACACCATATTGAAAGCCCCCCTTGTGTAAAGGGGGGTGGCCGCCCCTTGGGGTCCCCAAAAGGCACGCCTGCCTTTTGGGGAGAGGAGGCGCCGCGGGCTATTCGGGATTTGTCGCTTGCGGCGAATCCCGGCCTAGCCCTGCGAGCGCCGACGACGGCCGGGGGGATTGTTACCAGGCTTAAAGCATGGTAACACCCCCTTTTAGAAAACGCCCCCTTTTCGGGGGCGTTTTCGCACATTTCCCGCGACCGACGCCGAATTTTTGGCAGTATAAACGTGAAGGGCCTTCAAAAAACCAAAGGTGGTGACCAAATGGACGACAGCGCCCTGCTGGACCGGTACTTTGCCCGGTCGCAGACCGCCGTGGACGCGACGGTAGCCAAATACGGCGCCTATTGCCGGACTGTGGCGGCGAACATCCTGCCCGACAGCCGGGACGTGGACGAGGCCGTGAACGACGCGTACCTGGCCGCCTGGAACTCCATCCCGCCAAACCGGCCCGAAAACCTGCGCGCCTATCTTGCCAAGCTCACCCGTCGGGCCGCGCTGAAGCGCTGGCGGGCCAAAGACGCTCAAAAGCGGGGCGGCGGCGAGCCGGAGGCGGCGCTGGAGGAGCTTTCCGCCATTCTCCCCGGCGGGTCAGACCCGGCCCAGGCCGTGGAGGCGGCGGAGCTGACAGCGGCCCTGGGCCGTTTCCTGGACGGCTTGCCGGACACGGAGCGGCGTGTATTCCTGCGCCGGTACTGGTTTCTGGACCCCATCGCCGCCATCGCCGCCCGCTACGGCTTTTCCCGGAGCAAGGTCAAGTCCATGCTGGCCCGGACCAGGGCCAAGCTGCTGGCCCACCTGAAAAAGGAAGGATTTCTATCATGAACGCGGAAAACATCTTAAACGCCCTGAACGACGTGCCTGACCGGCACATTCTGGACGCCCAGGCCCCCGTCAGACGCCCCCGGCGCACGTTCCGCCGTCTGGCAGCCGTTGCCGCCGTGCTGGCGCTGTGTCTGGCCCTGGCGGTCCCGGCGGCGGCCTATACCGACGCGGGCTATTCCATTTTGTACGACATCTCCCCCACCGTCGCCCAGGCATTGAAGCCCGTGAATGAGAGCTGCGAGAAAAACGGCGTGCGCATGACAGTGGACAGCGCCGTCATCGAAAACGGCGTGGGCCTGGTCATGCTGTCCATGCAGGACCTGGATGGCGGGCTTCTGGACGGCACCACAGACCTTTTCGACAGCTATTCTCTTCGCTACCCGCTCTCCTTCTTCGACTGCTCCGGCGGCTGTGAGTCCCTTGGCTTTGACGACGAGACCCGCACCGCCTCTTTCCTCATCCAACTGGCCCATCTGGACGGCAAGAGCCTACGCTCCGGCAAAGTGACCCTGAAAGTCCTGGAGCTTCTCAGCCACAAACAGCAGATCGAAGGGCCCCTGGACCTGGACCTTGCCCGGGCAGAGACAGACCCCGCTGTGCAGACCGGTCCCCACTTCCGTGGAGCTGGCGGCGACGAGGGTTCGTTGGAGAACTTTGAGGACCGGGCCTATCTGGTCCCCGGCGAGCCGCTTTACACCGTTGGTGACGGCGCCGCCGTCACCGCCATGGGCTGGATCGACGGGCAACTCCATATCCAACTCCACTATGAGGATATCCATACCCGAGACAACCACGGTTATCTGTACCTCACCGACACGGACGGCGGCGAGACATACGGCACGTACTCCGTCAGCTTCTGGGACGAGGAAGAGACAGGCAGCTATGAGGACTATGTGTTCGATATCAGCCCGGCCGAGGCGTCCCGATACGTTCTGAACGGCTGTTTCTGGCTGGGTGCGGACACAGTGGAGGGCCCCTGGGAGGTCACCTTCCGCCTGCAATAACGCCACCACAAAACACCGGGCGGGAAGCGTTCGCGCTTCCCGCCCGTACTTTTCATTCCTCCATGATATCCAGGTCCGGCGGGGGCACGTTGCCCCGCTCACGACGGGCCACATCCTCCCGGATGGCCTGGTACGCCGCCGCCACCAGCGGCACGCCCGCCAGCATGCCCAGCACGCCGAACATGGCGCCGCCCACCGTCACCGCCGCCAGCACAAAAATGCCGGGTAGGCCGATGCTGGACCCAACCACCCGGGGGTAGATCAAATTCCCCTCCAGCTGCTGGAGCACCACGATGAACACCAAAAACCAAACGGCCTTTTCCGGCGACACGGACAGGATCATAAACGCGCCCACGCCCGCGCCGATATAGGCCCCGGCCACGGGGATCAGGGCCGTCACGCCCACCAGCGTACCGATCATGGTGGCGTAGGGGAACCTGAACAGCAGCATCCCCCCGATGCACAGGCACCCCAAAATGACCGCCTCGGTACACTGGCCCACCACGTAACTGCGGAAGCTCTGGTTCAGCAGCGCCAGCACGCGCTCCACCCGCCGCAGCACGCTCTCCGGCAGATAGCACGCCATCGCCCGCTTGCACTGGCCGCCCAGCTTATCCTTGCCCAGCAGCAGATACACCGCGAATATCAGCGCGAACAGGGCCGTCACCGCGCCGGAGAAGATGGAGCTGACCGCGTTGGCCGCGCCGGTGAAGCCGCTGGCCAGCACGCCCTTGACCTGGTTGAGCAGGCTGTTCCAGTTCAGATTGGACAGCTTCTGCTCGATATCCGGCGGTATGAGCTTCTGCACCGTGGGGTGTTTCAAAAGCTGGTTCACCGCCTGAGGCGCCTGGCGCACCAGGGCGTTGACGCAGGACAGAAACTCCGGCAGCACCAGCCGCACCACCAGAAACAGCAGCAGCAGTACCGTCAGCACCGCGGCCAGCATGCACACCGGCCGGCGGCTCTTGGCCGCCATACCGGCCTTTTTTCCGGGGAAATAATGCCGCTCGTAAAAATCCATGAGCACGTTTATCACATAGGCGATGACCCCGCCCAGCACCAGCGGCACGCATGCGCCCAGCAGCAGCCCCAGCAGCCCCGCCACGCTCTTCCAGTAGTGGATGGCCAGAAACAGCAAAAACGCCGTCACGCCCAGCCGCAGACAGGTCTTTTTCCTGATCTCCATCTTCCTCTTCCTCCTTTTACAGCACCCGTCCGAACACCCGAAGCTGACCGGGGTCCGGGATGGGGATGTCCTCATATGCCGGGTTCAGGCTGTGCAGCCGTACGCCGTCCGGCCGGTCATGCAGCCGCTTGATATAGCCGCTGCCCTGCCAGGAGAAAAGCCCGATCTCCCCGTCCTCCACCGTAGGCGACGCCTGCACATAGGCCACCTGGCCGTCATGGAACCGCGGCTCCATGCTGTCCCCCGCCACGCGCACGGCGAAGTCCGCCTGTTTTGGCGCGTCCTGGGCGTCCACCCAGGCAAAGTCCCCGTCGTCCAGAAACTGCCCCGGTCCTGCGCTGGCCGCCAGGGTATAAAGCCGGATGGCCCTGCCACGTTCCGGCTTTGGCTCATAAAGCCCGCTGCGGCGCAGCAGCTCCGCGTACTCGTGCAGCTTCCGCCGTCCGGCACCGTCCAGGCCCTTGCTCAACCCCTCGCCCATGAACTCCCCGGACACGTCCCACACCTCCAGCGCACGGCACGTGAGCAAAAACTGCCTTGCCGATGGCAGCGTGGCGCCTTTCTCCCATTTGGAGAGCGCCTTGTCCGACAGCGGCTCGCCCAGCGCCGTGAGCTTTTGCGCCAGCTCCTTCTGGGAAAGGCCCGCCTGCCGCCGCAGAGCGGCGATTTTCGCGCCGATATCGTCGTACATGCTCCCTCGCCCTCCTTTGGCTCTCAGTATATAGTACGGAGAGAATATTTGCAAGAGTTTTCTCTATTTGAGAGAAATTTCCTCTTTACTTCTCCAAATAAGCGATTTATAATAGCGGCATGGACAGAGTGATCTTACATTCGGATATCAATGCCTGCTATGTGAGCATCGAGCTTCTGGACCGGCCGGACCTGCTTGGCAAGCCCGTGGCGGTTGGCGGGGACGTGGAAGCCCGCCACGGCATCATTCTCGCCAAGAGCGACCAGGCCAAGCGCTGCGGCGTGAAGACCGGCATGGTCCTCTGGCAGGCCAGACAGCTGTGCCCGGAGCTTGTGATACTGCGGCCCCACTACGAAAAATACGAGCTCTACTCCCACGCCTGTCGGGCCATTTACAGCCAGTACACGGACCTGCAGGAACCCTTCGGCCTGGACGAGAGCTGGCTGGACATCACCGGCTGCCACGCCCACAAGGACGGGTACCTGGCGGCGGAGGAAATACGCCGGCGCGTCCGGCGGGAGCTGGGTCTCACCGTCAGCGTGGGGGTCAGCTGGAACAAGCCCTTCGCCAAGCTTGGCTCTGACTACCGCAAGCCCGACGCGGTGACGGTGTTCGACAAAAGCAATTTCCGCCAGACCGTCTGGCCCCTGCCGGTGAGCGAGCTATTATTCGTGGGCCCCGCTTCTACCCGTGCCCTGGGGGCCATGGGCATCCATACCATCGGGGAGCTTGCCATGGCGGACCCTGAGACCCTGCGGCTGCGCATGGGCAAGGCGGGTCTGACCCTGTACCGCTACGCCAACGGCTGGGACGACAGCCCCGTGCGCCCCTTTGCCTGTCCGCCAGCCGCCAAGAGCATCGGCAACTCCACCACCCCGCCCCGTGACCTGGTCTGCGAATCAGACGTGCGGGCGGTGATGCTGGCCCTGGCGGAGGAGGTGGGCGGCCGCCTCCGGGAAAGCCACGTGCGCACCAGGCGCATCGAGATCGCCGTGCGGGACGCCGGGAACCTGCACTGGACCGGCCACCAGGCGGTTTTGGACCGGCCCACGGACCTGACGCGAGAGCTTTACCAGCGGGCGATGACCCTTTTTCAGGACATTCACACCTGGCCGGGACCGCTGCGGGGGCTTGGCCTTCGGGCCGGGACGCTGATCGACGCGGACGCGCCGGAGCAGACGGACATGTTCACCGACTACGCCCGTCTGGACGGCCTGCGGCGCATCGACGCGGCCGTGGACGCCATGCGGGCCAAATACGGCCGTACCTGCATCCGCTACCTTGGCGCAGCCAAAGCCGCCGACCTGCCAAGAGAAAAGTGCTCTTTTGCAGACCGTTAATACAGCCTCGCAGAGTTCGGCTCCGCAGATCCGAATAAAACCAAATCCGTTTTTTCCGGGGGCGTGTACCTCGGAAAAAACTCTTCTCGGCCCGCAAACGTGAACGCCTCCGCAAATGCGGAGGCGCTTTGCGCTGCAGCGGGCCGCAGCCTTTCAAAAAAGGTCCCTCTGCTTGCAGCAGAGGGACCTTTTTTGATTATTTTAATAATACCTTTTATGTTTGTTCTTGCGGGCCGCCTCGGATTTCTTCCGGCGCTTCACGCTGGGGCTCTGGTAATACTCCTTCCGGCGGAGGTCGTTCATGACGCCAGCCTTGGCGCAGCTGCGCTTGAACCGCTTGAGCGCGTTATCGAGAGATTCGTTCTCTTTGACGTAGATTTCCGACATTCTGTTTTCCCTCCCTCCGAATACGCCTCATGTGCTTTTTATGTGCTTTCCCTCGCGGAACCTTGCATATTATAAAGGTTTTGTGCTGGGTTGTCAAGAAAATACTTATTTTTTCGGCTTCAAAATGAGATTGACCAGCCGGTTTTTGACCACGATGGTCTTGACGATCTCCATGCCCTCCAGCGCCCTGGCGATCTTGCCGTCGGCCTTGGCAGCATCGATAACAGTCTCGTCGTCCGCGTCGGCGGGGACGGTCACGGTGCTGCGGAGCTTGCCGTTCACCTGCACGGCCAGCTCCTTCACCTGCTCCACCGTCTTGCTCTCATCATATTCCGGCCAGCTCTGGCTCATAGCGCGCCCTTCAAAGCCCAGCATCTCCCACATCTCCTCCGCGATATGGGGCGCGAAGGGGCTCAGGAGCAGCAGCAGGACCTTCATATCGCCCTTGCTGGGTTTGGACTTATAAAACTCGTTGACCAGCGTCATCATCGCCGCGATGGCGGTGTTGAACTTCATCTCATCGATGTCCTCGGACACCTTCTTGATGGTCCGGTGCAGCGCGGCCTCATGCTCCGGCGTAACATCGTCCCCGGTGGGACCGGCCTCCGCCAGGGCCCACACCCGGTCCAAAAACTTCTTGCAGCCCTTGACGGCGTTGTCGGACCAGGTGGCCGCCTTTTCAAAGTCGCCGATGAACATGATATACATGCGCATGGTGTCAGCCCCGTACTGCGCGATGATATCATCCGGATTGACCACATTTCCACGGCTCTTGGACATTTTTTCTCCGCCCTCGCCCAGGATCATGCCGTGGCTGGTGCGCTTGGCGTAAGGCTCCCTGGTGGGCACCACGCCGATGTCATAGAGGAACTTGTGCCAGAACCGGCTATAGAGCAGGTGCAGCGTGGTGTGCTCCATGCCGCCGTTGTACCAGTCCACCGGGGACCAGTAATCCAGCGCCTCTTTGGACGCCAGGGCCTTATCGTTGTGCGGGTCCATATACCGCAGGAAGTACCAGCTGGACCCGGCCCACTGGGGCATGGTGTCCGTCTCCCGTCGGGCGGGACCGCCGCAGCAGGGGCAGGTGGTATTCACCCAGTCGGTCATCTTGGAAAGCGGGCTCTCCCCGTCGTCGGTGGGCTCGTAGCTTTCCACGTCCGGCAGCACCAGCGGCAGCTGGTCCTCCGGCAGGGGCTGCCAGCCGCACTTTTCGCACCACACCATGGGGATAGGCTCGCCCCAGTACCGCTGGCGGGAGAATACCCAGTCCCGCAGCTTATAATTCACCTGGGCCTTGCCGATGCCCTTTTCCTCCAGCCATTTGGTAATGGCGGGGATGGCCTGACGGACGGTAAGGCCGTTCAAAAACTCCGAGTTCACAAGCACGCCGGTGTCGTCCTTGGCGGTGAAGGCGGCCTTCTGCACGTCCTCGCCGCCGGCGACCACCTCTACGATCTCGCAGCCGAACTTTTTCGCGAACTCCCAGTCTCTATCGTCGTGGGCGGGCACGGCCATGATGGCCCCGGTGCCGTAAGACGCCAGAACGTAATCGGAGATGAAGATGGGTATCTCCCGGCCATTGACGGGATTCACCGCCGCCACGCCGTCCAGGCACACGCCGGTCTTTTCCTTGCTCAGCTCCGTCCGCTCCAAATCGCTCTTGGACGCGGCCGCGGCCTGATAAGCCCGCACGTCGTCGGCATTTTTGAGCTTTGGCATCCACTTTTTCACCAGCGCATGCTCCGGGCTCAGGACCATGTACGTGGCGCCGAAGAGCGTGTCGGGCCGCGTTGTAAACACCACGATGTCGTCCCCGGTGGTGGCCTTGAAAGTGACCTCCGCGCCGGTGGACCGGCCTATCCAGTTTTTCTGCTGTATCTTGACCCGCTCGATGAAGTCCAGGTCATCCAGGTCGTCGATGAGCCGCTGGGCGTAGGCCGTGATGCGCAGCATCCACTGGCTCTTCTCCTTCTGGACCACCGGCGAACCGCACCGCTCGCACACGCCCTCCACCACTTCCTCGTTGGCCAGTACGCACTTGCAGGAGGTGCACCAGTTCACGGGCATGGTGGCCTTGTAGGCCAGACCCTTTTTCCAGAGCTGGAGGAATATCCACTGGGTCCACTTATAGTATGTAGGGTCAGTGGTATCCACCACCCGGTCCCAGTCAAAGCCGAACCCCAGCATTTTCAGCTGCCGGGTGAAGTTTTCGATGTTCTTTTTGGTGACGATGGCCGGATGGATATGGTTTTTGATGGCGTAATTCTCCGTGGGCAGACCGAAAGCGTCGAACCCTATGGGGAACAGGACATTGTACCCCTGCATGCGCTTTTTGCGGGTGACGATGTCCATGGCCGTAAAGGGCCGGGGATGGCCCACGTGCAGTCCCTGGCCGGAGGGGTAGGGAAACTCAATGAGCCCATAGAACTTGGGCCGCTTGTCGCCGGTGACGGCGGCGTAGGGCTTTTCCTTTTCCCACACGCCCTGCCACTTTTTCTCAATGCGCGCAAAATCGTATGCCATGCCTTATGCCTCGACTATCTCCTTGATATCCACGTCCAGCGCGTCGTTCCAAAGCCGCTCCAGACTGTAAAACTCCCTTGCCTCTTTCTGGAAAATGTGCACCACCAGGCACCCAAAGTCCAAGAGCAGCCACGTGCTGTTGCGGCTGCCCTCCCGGCGCAGGGGCGGCATACCCGCCTCAGACAGCACCTTGTCCACCTCGTCGTACAGCGTGCGCACATGGGGCGTGGAATTGGCCGTGCAGATGCAGAAATAGTCCGCCAGCACGGTCAGGTCCGTCGTTTTCAAAAGGCGGATATCCGTGGCCTGTTTTCCGGCCAGGGCCTTCACCGCCAGCTTTGCCGCTTCAAAAGGTTCCATATTTCTCTCCCCCGTTTAAATTTCGTCCGGCGTCCATGCCACCGGCGGAACGTTCTTTTCCTTCAGTTTCCGGGCGTAATACGCCTGGGCGTTGACCGTGTTGTCGTGGGGCTGCCGGCCCGTGGAGCGGACCTCGGCAAGGCTCATCCGCCCCGCCAGCTCCATGGCCCCGTCCAGGTCCTCATAGGCCGCCTTGCGCAGCTCGGCAAGGCCCGAAAACCCCTCCCGGCACGGCTCTATATAGTCCGCCAGATACACGATTTTTTCCAGCAGGGTCATTCCCGCCCGGGCCGTTGTATGCCAGCGTATGGCGTCGCGAATATGCTCCGGCACGCCGAACAGATCCGCCGCCAGGGCCGCGCCGGTGCGGGCGTGGAGCAGCTTTTCGTTTTCCAGCTCGCACTTGTCCAGTATGATACCATATTTATCCGCAAGGCGCAACTGCTCGTCCCTTGTGAGCTTCTTGGTGCAGTCGTGCAAAATCGCGGCCTCCGCCGCGTCGGACACGTCCGCGCCCCAGCGCTCCGCCAGCTTTCTGGCCTCCGCCTCCGTACCCTGCACGTGGGGCACCCGCTTGGGCTTCAAGAGCCCGTAGGCCCTCTCCCGCAGCCACGCCAGGTCCGGCCTCGCCCCGTATAGCCGATGCCGGATGATGTATGCATACACCCCGTCGGGCAGATACTCTCTGCCCTCTCGTGTGGGCAGCAGCCGCCGTATGAGCGTGGACGATACCGTCACCGGCTCGCCCGTCAGCACCGTTACGGTCGCGCCATACTTCTCCCGCAGCGCCGCCGCCTTTTCCTCGATACGCTTTTCCCGTCCGGCCTCCCTTGCGAACACCGCCACCGACGCCAGGGACAATATGGCCTCCGGCTCGTGCCAGCTCTCCAGGCTCAAGAGCATGTCCGTACCCATGAGAAACACCAGCTCCGCCGCCGGGTACCGCTCATGCAGCTGCCGCAGGGTGTCGGACGTATAGCTGGGCCCGGTGCGGCGAAGCTCCATGTCCAGCGCCTCGCAGCCCGGTATCTCCCCCGCCGCCAGCTTTGCCATTTCCAACCGGTCCTCGGCCGCGGGACTTCCCGCCGCCAGGGTCTTGTGGGGCGGCGTGGCCGCCGGGATGAGAAAGATCTTGTCCGGCTTCAAGGCCGCCGCCGCGGTCCGCACTGAGCGGATATGACCCAAATGAGGCGGATTAAAACTGCCCCCATACAGCAAAATACGCATCGTTCAGTCCTTTGGCAGTTGTATTCTGGCCCCGTCGGGACGGCTTTTATACAGCACGAACACCTTGCCGATGATCTGCACGCCCTCGGCCCCGCACGCGTCGCACAGCATGCGCTGGGCCTCTGCGGCGGTATAGGGGCAGTTTTCCTGCACCCGGCCTTTTACCAGCTCCCGCGCCGCCAGCGCCTCTTTTGCCTGGGCGATGACCGGGTCCGTCAGACCCGCCTTGCCTATGTACAAAATGGCCTCCTCCTTCTGCGCCAAAGACCGCAGAAAGGCCCGCTGTTTACCTGTGAGCATAGCTTTCCAACTCCTTGCGAAACGCGGCCAGGGCTCTGGCCCGGTGTGATATCTGATTTTTGACCTGCTGGCCCAGACTGGCGAAGGACGCCTCGTACCCCTCCGGGGCGAACACCGGGTCGTATCCGAACCCGCCGGACCCCTCCGGCGCTTCCAATATCCGGCCCGGACATTCCCCGCGGGAGCGCAGCACGTCCCCGTTGGGGAACACGCATGCGATGCAGCTGACGAATTTCGCCGACCGGTCAGAAACGCCCTCCAGCTTTTCCAGCAGATACAAATACTTCTGCTCGTCCGTCCAGGCTTTGCCCCCGCCGAACCGGGCGGAGAGCACCCCCGGCGCACCGTCCAGCGCGTCCACGCACAGCCCCGAGTCGTCCGCCACCGCCGGTAGCCCTGACGCGGCGCATATGGCCGCCGCCTTCAACCAGGCGTTTTCCTCGAACGTCTCGCCTGTCTCGTCCACGTCCAGGTCGAACCCGGCGTCCTTCTGGGACACGATCTCAATGCCCAGCGGCTCCAATATTTCCTCGAACTCCCGGAGCTTGCCCTTATTTCCCGAGGCTAATATCAATTTCATTGGACCATCGCCTCCGCGAACTCTCTGGCGTTGAATTGCCGCAGGTCGTCCGCGCCCTCGCCCACGCCGGCCAGCTTCACGGGCACGCCCAGCCGCTGGGCGATGGAGAACACCACCCCGCCCTTGGCCGTGCCGTCCAGCTTGGTGAGCACGATGCCGGTGATACCAGCGGCCTTGGCGAACTGCTCGGCCTGTATCAGTCCGTTCTGACCCGTGGTGGCGTCCAGCACGAGTAAGATCTCCCTGTCCACACCGGGCAGCTCCCGGTCGATGATCTTGGTGAGCTTTGTCAGCTCGTTCATGAGATTTTGCTTGTTGTGCAGCCGTCCGGCGGTGTCCACGATGATGATGTCGGACCCGCGGGCCTTGGCCGCGCTGCATGCGTCGAACACCACCGCGCCGGGGTCGCCGCCCTCGCCGTGGCGCACGATATCCGCGCCGGTGCGCTCGGCCCAGATGCCGAGCTGCTCCGCCGCCGCCGCCCGGAAAGTGTCCGCCGCGCACAGCAGGACCTTTTTCCCCTGAGAGCCGTACACCTTTGCCAGCTTGCCGATGGTGGTGGTCTTGCCCACGCCGTTCACGCCCACCATCACGATAACAGACGGTTTGGTGTTCAGCCGAAGCTGGGGCGCACCGGCCTTTTCCATCTCCGCGGTCAGTATCTCCGCCAGCTTTTCCTGCACCGCCTCGCCCTTCAGGCCCTTTTCGCTGCGCAGAGCTTCCACGGCGGCCTCCGCCGTCTCTACCCCCGCGTCGGCCAGGATGAGCCGTTCCTCCAGCTCCTCCAGAAAGTCCTCGTCCACCCTGGAAAAAGCCGAAAACAGCCCGCCCAGCAGCCCCTTTTTCTTCTCCTTGAATAGCGACATATTTAAAACTCCTTCTTCTTATGGCCCCCTTGTGCAAGGGAAAACGCGGCGAAGCCGCACATTATTGACGGCCCCCTTGTGTAAAGGGGGCTGTCAGCGCCTTGGCGCTGACTGGGGGATTGTCTCCCTCGCGCCGCAGCGGGCCGCAGCCTTCTCGTTTGAAAGCCTCCGGCTTTCAAACGATTTAGTTTTCGGCGGTCTTCTGCGCTTCCTCCAAATCAAGCTCAATGACCCTGGACACACCCTTTTCCTGCATGGTCACGCCCAGCAGCACGTCCGCCTTTTCCATAGTGCCCCGGCGGTGGGTTATCACCACGAACTGGGTCTTGTCCAGCCGGTGTAAATACTCGGCGAACCGCAGCACGTTTTCCTCGTCCAACGCCGCCTCGATCTCGTCCATGACGCAAAACGGCGTGGGCTTGATCTTCAAAATGGAGAAGTACAGCGCGATGGCCACGAAGGCCTTTTCGCCGCCGGACAGAAGGCTTATGTTGCTGACGGCCTTACCGGGGGGCTGGACCTTGATCTCGATGCCGCAGTTGAGCACGTCGTGCTCGTCCTCCAGCCGCAGCGTGGCCTTGCCGCCGCCGAAAAGCTCCAGGAACGTGGCCCGGAAGCTGTCGCTGATGGCGGCAAATTCCCGTGTGAATATCTCCTCCATCTGCCGGGTGATATCGGCGATGATGCCCAAAAGCTCCGCCTTGGCACGGGCGATATCGTCCCGCTGCTCCGAGAGGAAGTCGTACCGCTCCCCCACCCGCTTGCTCTCCTCGATGGCGCCTAAATTGACCGTGCCCAGGTCCCGTATCTGCCGGCGCAGGTCCGCGATATGGCGGTTGGCCGCGGCCAGGCTCTCCACCGGCTGGCGCAAAGCCTGGGCCGCCGTGCGTGTCAGCTCGTAGGTATCCCACAGCCGGTCCACGATCTGCTTTTCCTCCATCTCGGCCGCCAGGGTCTGCCGCTCGATGGACGCCGCCAGCCGCTCCTGCTCGATGAGGGCCTCGTTCTGCTTTTGCGCGTCCTTGTCCGCCTGGGTACGGCTGGCCTCCAGCTCAAACTTCTGGCCGGTGATGGTCCGAAGCTGCTCCCGCATGGCCTCCGCCTGCTGGGCGAGCTCCTGGCCGCGGGCCTCGTTTTCTTTCAACCGCTCGTCGATGGCGGCGTTTTTCTTATCCAGTTCGTCCAGCAGCGCCTGTCGCTGGGTCCCGCCGGAGGTCATGGCCTCCTTCACGTTTTCCAGCTGTTCGGCGCTGGCGGCCTTTGCGTCCCGCTCTGCCAGCAGGGACGCGTCCTGCTGCCGGACCTGGGCCAGCTCCTGTCCGGCCACGTCCATGTCATACCTGGCCGCGGCCAGCTCCCGCTCCGCGTTTTCCAGCGCGGCGCTTTTTTCCTGCTGGCGTTTCAAAAGCGCCACCCGCTCGGTCCGCAGGCGCTTCAGCTCATTGGCCCGGGACAAAACACCCGTGCCTTTCGCGGCGCTGCCGCCGGTCATGGACCCGCCCGCGTGGATCATCTGCCCGTCCAGGGACACGATGCGGAACTGGTTTTTGTGCCGTCTGGCAATAGCCACCGCGTCCGATAACGTCTCTGCGACGACAGTCCTGCCCAGCAGATTTTCAAAGATGTTCCGATAGCGCTCGTCGAACTCCGCCAGATCCAGCGCCAGACCCAGACAGCCATCCTCCCCCACGGGAACGTCCCGGAGCACGGTCCCCCGGATGACGCGCAGGGGCAAAAACGTGCCCCGACCGCCGTCCCGGCGCTTTAAGTACTCGATGGCGGCCTGACCGTCCTCGGGTTCGTCCACCACGATGTTCTGGGCCGCCGCCCCCAGAGCCGTCTCCACGGCCAGAGCGAATCTGTCCTCGGTCCGGACCAGATTTGCCACCGGCCCGTGCACGCCCCGCAGCACGTCCCGTGCGCTGGCCTGCATGACCGTCTTGACGGCCCGGTTGAAGCCCTCGTAGTCCTTTTCCATGTCGGCGAGCATATTGATACGCCCGTCCATGCTCCGGCCGTCCACCGTCAGGCGGGTGACCTCGTCCCGCAGAGCGTTGACCCGGCTTTCCCGGCCGGCCATCTTCATCCGGTGGCCGTTGACCACGTTGGAAAGCTGGTTGATCTTCCCGGCGAGACTTTCGCGTTCATCCTCGACCTCAGCCACCCGCTCATGGAGCTGGGCGATCTGCTCGTCCAGCGCCCGTATACGGTCCGCGTCCGCCGACATATCGCCCCGCAGACGGTCCATGCTGTCCAGGTTGCTCTTTTTCTCCGACGCCAGCACCGCCGCGGCCTGTTTATTTTCGCCGATGGCGGTCTCCTTGTCCGTGAGCCGGTCCCGCACGGCCTCCATTTCCAGGTCCTTTTCCCGCATGCGCTGGGATATGGCCTCGCTTCGCTCATAATTGGCGTTCACCGCGCCACGGAGGCGTGTAAGCTCCGCCTGCGCCGCCTGTTGGCTTTCCCGGATGGCCTCGGTCTGGCCGGAGAGCTTGTCCAAGCTCTCCATCCAGGCGGACACCTCCGCCGTCTGCAATTCGTCCTTGACCCGCAGATAGCGCTCCGCCGCCACGGCCTGTTTGCGCAGCGGTTCCAGCTGCAGCTGCAGCTCGTCGATCTTATCCCCCACCCGCAGCAGAGAATCGTCCGTGGCGGCCAGCTTCCGCTCCGCCTCTTCCTTGCGGAACCGGTAGCGGGATATGCCCGCCGCCTGTTCAAATATCTCCCGCCGATCGGTGCTCTTGGCGGAGACGATCTCGCCGATACGCCCCTGGCCGATAATAGAATACCCGTCCCGGCCCAGGCCCGTGTCCATCAAAAGCTCGCTCACGTCCCGGAGCCGGACCGATTCTTTGTTGATGTAATACTCGCTGTCCCCGCTCCGATAGTACCGGCGGGAGATGGCAAGCTCATCGCTGTCCACGGGGAAAATGCGGGCGGTGTTGTCCAGCACCAGTGTCACCTGGGCGAAGCCCAGCTTGCCCCGCTTTTCCGTGCCGCCGAAGATCACGTCCTCCATCTTGCCGCCCCGCAGGGCCCGGGTCCGCTGTTCGCCCATGACCCACAGGATCGCGTCGGATATGTTGGACTTGCCGGACCCGTTGGGTCCGACGATCATGGTCACGTCCTTGTCAAAAAGGATGGTGGTCTTGTCGGGGAAGGACTTGAAGCCCTGAATTTCCAGCGCCTTTAAATACAAAATCTTATACCTCTATACCTGATTTACGCCAATAAACACACAAAATATAGTATAAACTGTTCACGGCCCCACGTCAACCGGAACGATGTCCCCGCCCGCGTTGGCTATGGCCTTCACGGTCAGGTCCGCCAGGGAAAACTCCTCCCGCAGCGCTATAACATTGACCCGGTGCTGGCCGATCATCGCGCTCAAGCGCTCCGGCGCCACGCCCAGGGTCACCCGCGACCCGGCGGGCACAGTGCGCAAAAGCTCCACCGCCCTGCGCCGCAGCACCTCCGAGTACACCAGCTCCCCCAGGGCCGGGTGATAGGCCCCGGCCACGGCCCCGCCGGCGCTCAGCTCCGCCGTGGGGTTCAGCCCCAGCCGTATCACCGGAATGTCCGCAGCCTCAAATATAGGCAGGATGTCCGCGCACACCGCCACCGCCTGGGCCACGGTGTGCTCTTGATACGTCCCAGCCCGCCACATGTCCTCCAGCGGCGTATTTTTCACGATGACCGTGGGGTATATCCGCACCCCGTCCGGCCCCAGCGCCGCGATACGGCGGGCGCTCTCCACGTCCTTGGCCCCGTCCGACCCGGGCAGGCCCGTCATCATCTGCAGGATGAGCTTCAAGCCCGCAGCCTTCACCAGCCCCGCCGCCCGGACCGTATCGGCCGCGGTGTGTCCCCGTCCCGACGCCGCCAGCACGCCCTCGTCCATGGACTGGGCCCCCAGCTCCACGGTCCCGACGCCATAGGACTTCAAAAACGCCAGCACGTCCGCGTCCACCGCGTCGGGCCGGGTGGACATGCGTATGGCCCCCACCGTCCCATCGGCGAGATAGGGCCGCGCCGCCTCCAGAAGCTCCCGCTGCAATTGCCGGCGCACCGCCGTGAAGCTCCCGCCGTAAAAGGCCAGCTCCAGACCGGACTGGCCCGACCCCCTGGCATTTTCCAGCGCGCTTGTCACGTCCGCCCTGGAAGCGGGCAAAGGGCTGCCGGATATGCGCTTCTGGTCGCAGAAGACGCACTCGTTCGGGCAGCCCAGATGTGGCACGAAAACAGGGAGTATCCTCGCTCTGGCCATCAGTTCCCCAGCATTTCCAGCGCGGCCCTGGCGGCCGCCTGTTCCGCTTCCTTCTTGCTCTTACCCTCGCCCTGGGCATGGGCCCCGCCATGCAGGGCCACGCTGGCGGTGAAAGTCTTGTCGTGGTCCGGGCCGAACTCGTCCACGATGGTGTACACCGGGGCCGCGCCGCCGGAGCGCTGCAAGAGCTCCTGCAGCTGGGTCTTGTAATCCGTCCGGGCCGGACGGCGGCCGGCCTCCACGTCGTTGAGAATATGGCTCTCGATGAACCTCTCCGCGCTCTCCAGCCCACCGTCCAGGTAGATGGCCGCGATGACGGCCTCCACGCAGTCCGCCAGTATGGACGTGCGGGTCCGGCCGCCGTTGCATTCCTCGTTTTTGCCCAGGTGGATATACTCGCCCAACCCCAGCCGCAGCGCCACCTGGTGGAGGCTTGCCTCACACACCAGCTCCGCCCGCAGACGGGTCAGGCCCCCCTCCGGCATATCCGGGTACAGCCGGCATATGGTCTTGGCCGCGCAGAAGCCCAGCACCGCGTCGCCCAGAAATTCCAGGCGTTCGTTGCTGCGCCGCGTATGGGGGCTCTC
>CANQKA010000014.1 GCA_947624395.1 uncultured Oscillospiraceae bacterium | reverse complement strand
CTGTTCGTCCAGTCGGACGAGGACGGCATGCGGGCCCTGGTCAACGCCGGGATGGAAAAGGCCGGGGGCGTGTGCGCGGTGTTCTCCGGCAAAGAGCGGGACTGGCGGTTCGTCATGGGCAGCAGGCAGACCGATATGCGGGCCTTTCTCCGGGAGCATGGCCAGGAGCTGGGTGCCAAAGGCGGCGGGCAGAGCCAGATGGTATCCGGCCGGTGTCAGGCGACCAAAGCGGAGCTGGAAGCATTTTTCGGATGAGGTCAGAAAGGGGTAAGATCATGCGCGAGGTTCTTTTTGTGGATTGCTGCGTCCGGGGGGACCAGTCCCGGACGGCAAGGCTGGCGCGGGCGTTTATCGGGGCGCTGGACAAGAGCCGGTTTCACGTGACAACGGTGGACCCCGGCCGGGAGGGATTGAAGCCCCTGACGGCGGAAACGCTGCATGTCCGGGACGAGCTGCTGTCCCGAGGGGCGCTGGATGACGAGAGTTTGCGCTTTGCCCGCCAGTTCGCCGCGGCGGACGAGGTGGTGGTGGCCGCGCCGTTTTGGGAGCTGAGCTTTCCCGCTATCTTGAAGGTGTACATCGAAAATGTCAGCGTGGCTGGTATCAGCTTTGAGATGCTGGCCGACGGCATGCGGGGCCTGTGCCGGGGCAAGCACCTGGTCTTTCTGACTACACGGGGCGGCGTCTATGAGGGTACGGCCTGGGCGGACTTGGAGCAGGGCAGCCGGACCATGGAGGCGCTGAGCCGGTTTTTCGGCTTTGACCAGTATATCTGCGTGGCGGCGGAGGGGCTGGACATGACAGCCGACCCGGAGCCCCTGGTGGCCGAGGGAGAGGTGCGGGCCAGGGCCGTGGCGGCGGCATTATGAGTACTTGAAAAATCAGGGGCACAGTGATAAGATATGCTTATCAAAGCATAGGAGGCACTCAGCATGGGTAATCTTCGCAAGATCAAACGGAAAATGCGCCTGGACCGGGACCTGCGCAAGACGCTGGTCCGCAGCACCAAGGATGAGATCCTCATCGACGTGGACGGGGACGGCATGCCCGACGTGGCGCTGCTGGACGTGGCCGGCGACGGCGACGTGGACACGCTGGCGGTGGACCTGAACGGCAACGGCGAGTTCGACCTGTTCTTCCACGACTCCGACGCCAACGGCATCCCCGACATGGTTTGGCTCAACGACGAGGACGAGGGCGTGGAGCTGGTGGGCGTAGGCCCGGAGATCGAGCAGGCCATGATCGCGGCGGCCCAGGCCGTGTTGGAGCAGATGGCCCTGGAGGAATACGTGGCCCAGGAGCTGGACAAGGAGCTGGACGAGCTGCAAAAGGAGATCGACCAGGCCCGTAAGGCCCTGCGCGGCAAGTAAGATACCAACATAAAAACAGCGTAAAAAAGACCGTTGACTTTTCACCGGCGAGCCGGTGCGTCAACGGTCTTTTTTGTATAAGGTTTTATTGGGACTTAGCTTTTCGTCAACTGAAATTCATCTTGAAGTGATCCGTACAAATACAGGTCTACCCAATTCCCCTCATTGTTTTGTGTCTGACTTCTCTGTACTCCCTCGCGCTTCATGCCCAGCTTTTCCATCAATCCCACCGACTTCTCACCGTCAACGGTCTCCGCGACGACTTTATGCAGTTTCATGGCAGAAAAACCGTATTGCAGCACCGCGGAGCAGGACTCATACGCATAGCCCTGACGCCAATATTTTTTGTTGAATATCCAGCCGATCTCATAGACATCATCACCCCACGGCTTAAACAGGATATAACCGATGACTTTGTGAGTCTCTTTCAGCTCCGCCGCCAGCGCGCCGCGTTTTCCGATGCAAAATTCATGCAGAAATCGCCCCGTCTTTTCAAGCGAATAGGCGGGCTCGCAATTTTGCATCGTTTCGCTGTCGCCGAGGATCTCCTGCAGATCGTTTAGATCGTTTGGCGTAAAATCCCGGACAACCATTCTCGCCGTCTCTATCCGCATATCCATCACCAATCAATGGTGCACGCCGTGGCGATCTCGTCCATGGTGTTGGTGCAGCCGATGGAGCCGTCGGGCCGGCGCTTGCATATAAGCGACGGCTCGGAAAGCTCCGGGATATCGTCCACCCGGCCGTCGGCAAAGGCGCGCATCTTCTCCCGTGCGGTGTCCAAGCGGGCGGCCACGCCCCCCAGGCGCACGTCGATCACCTCAAAGCCGTTGGGCTTGTTGGTGCTCTCCCACAGCCGCCGCCAGAGCTGCCGCAATATCTGCACCGCCTCGATGGCGGCGGGGACGCTCCCGGCCAGCTCCGCCGCCAGCTCCCGGTCGCCGGTGCGGACCGCCCTGGCGGCGTTTTCGTGCCAGGCGCATTTGAGGGCCAGGGCGTGAGCCAGGGCGGCGTAGTGCTCGAAAAGCAGCTCGTAGGCCGGGTTTTCCGCCGCGTGGCGGGCGTACAGAGGCACCAGCGCGGCGAAGTGCTCCGCCAGATGATACCCCTCCGTGTCCGCCTCGAAAAGCTGCACCAGCGGGTCCTGGTACAGCATGAACTTGCACACGTTCGCCGGGTCGGCGGGCAGGTTCTTGATGGCGGGGGTGTAATTGAGGCGGCTCAGGTCCAAAAAGGCCCGGGCGTCCGCCCCGCAGCAGCGGCGGAACCGCGCCGCCAGCGCGTCCGGGTCGTACGCGCCGGTGTAGGTCATCTCGCCGTAAAGCTGCATGCCAAGAAGAGCGGCCAGCATATTGCACTCCGCGCCATTGTCCCCCCAGGCGGTGGCCAGCACCGTGTCCACGTCCGCCTTCATGCAGGCGGAAAGGCCCGCCACCGTGTTCTCGATGGCCAGAGGATAGACCGGCGCGGGGCCGGGCCAGGTCCAGAGGCCGCCGGCAAAGACGGTGGGCACGCCGAAGACGGCGTGCTTTTTCAGCGCCCAGGCGTACTGCTCTTCTTTGGCGTGGTAATAGTCCCAATAGACAAGGCTCACCCGCCTGTCCACGGCGGCGATGGCCTTTTCCGAGGGCATGTTCTCGCTGTGATAGCCGCCGCCGTCCAGGTGGAAATACATGTCGCTCCACATCATGGGCTGCAAGCCGTACTTGTCCGCGATGTCCAGCACACGGGTCAAATGCCGGCCGATGACGCTGCGCGGGTCCTCGTAGCCAAAGCGGGCCAGGTGCTCGCCCAGGCCCACGCCATATGCCTCGTCCATGCCGATGTGGATGCGCCGGGAGCGAAATGGCGCGCTGGCCGCCCGGAGCATCTGGTCGATGAGCGCGTATGTACACTCATCGTCCGCCAGGAGGACCTCGGCGTTGTCCCGCAGGGCGTGGAACGCCGGCCAGTGCAGCACCCGCTTTAAGTGGCCCAGGACCTGGATGCAGGGGCAAAGCTCGATGCCGAACAGGGCGGCGTAATCGTCCAGGGCCTTCAGTTCCTCATAGGTGTACCGGCCGCGCTTGTAGCCAAAAAAGGGCTGCTCCGGTATCTCGTAGGTGTCCTCGGTGTACAGCATGCCCAGGTTGAGGCCCATCAGGGCCATTTTGCGTAAAAACAGCTTCACCGCCTCCGGCTTCAATACCGCGTTGCGGGAGCAGTCGAACATCGGCCCCACAGAGGCGAACCGGGGTTTTTCGTGGATGGAACAGGGGGCAAGGGGCAGGGGGATGAGGCTCAGGGCCCGGTAAAACTGGATGGGTTGGGCCCAGGTGAGGCAGACCTGTGTCCCGTCGCTGTCCACGGCCAGGGCCTCGCCCTGCCGGCAGACGATCTCCATGCCGTCCTCCGCCGGGACAAAGCCCAGCTCTTCCTTGAGCTCCGCCAATGCAAGCTCCCAGTTTTCCGGCATTTGACCGGTCAAATGTATCTTCTGTGGCATAGCTGCACGCTCCTTTTTCATGATTTACGTCCATCATAACAGGCCGGGGGCGAAATGTGGAACAGAAAATGTCTTTTCTGGAAAAAATCGGCAGTTCTCACATGCGAAACTGACGGATTTTGTGCAATTT
This sequence comes from uncultured Oscillospiraceae bacterium, assembly GCA_947624395.1. Taxonomy (GTDB): domain Bacteria; phylum Bacillota; class Clostridia; order Oscillospirales; family Oscillospiraceae; genus CAJOIG01. Next base: position 30,756 of record CANQKA010000014.1, on the reverse strand, counting down.
AACAGACGGAGCCGTAACGCAGTGCGGATTTTTGCATAATTTCCTGGAAAAGTATCCTATTAGTACTATTAAATGACTTTTAGATACTATATATCAAATGGCACAAAGTGTATAATCAACATGGGAATCGTTTTTGTGCGTTTTGTCGATAAGGGGGTGCGCCTGGTATGGGACGGACGGAAGGGAAAAAGAGGCGGACCGAGCTGGCGCCGAAAAAGCGCCGCCGGTGGACAAAGGACGACACGGAGCTTACGCTGCTGAGCCTGCCCACCTTCGTGTGGTACATACTGTTCTGCTACCTGCCCATGTTCGGCGTTATCATCGCCTTCAAGGACTACAAGATCACCCCCGGCGCGGGCTTTGTGACCAGCCTTTTAAAGAGCGACTGGGTGCGCTTTGACAACTTCAAATACTTCTTCGGCCTGCGGGACTTCCCCCAGATACTGCGCAATACGCTGCTGTATAACGTGGCGTTCATCATTTTGGACATCGTGCTGCCGGTGCTGTTCGCCATCATGATCAGCAACATATACTCCAAGCGCAAGTCCAAGACGTATCAGACGCTGATGTTCATGCCCCACTTCATGAGCTGGGTGGTGGTCACCTATTTCGTTTACGCGTTCCTCATCACGGACAAGGGGCTTTTGAACGCGCTGATACGGGCCCTGGGCGGGGAGAGCATCAACTGGTATTTCGAGCCGAAATACTGGCCCTATATCCTCATCATCATGCACATTTGGAAATCCATCGGGTACAGTATGGTGGTGTACCTGGCAAGCATCACGGGCATCGACTCCACGTTGTACGAGGCGGCGGTGCTGGACGGGGCCAGCAAGTTCCAGCAGGGCCGGTATGTGACCCTGCCCAGCTTGAAGCCCATTATCATCATGATGTTCATCCTGTCGGTGGGACATATATTCTCCACGGACTTCGGCCTTTTCTACCAGGTGTCCCGTGGCGCCAACCAGCCGCTTACGCCGGTGGTGGCAACTTTCGATGTGAAGATCTATCAAATGCTGACCTCCAATTCCGTGAGCCTGGGCAAGACGGCGGCGGCCAGCCTGTTCCAGTCGGTGGTGGGGTGCATCACCATTTTGATCGCCAACGGCATCGTGCGCAAGGTCGATAGGGCCAGCGCGCTGATCTGAGGGGGTGGGTCCATTGGCAAAGGAAAAGAAAATGCATCAGGGCGACGGCGTGACCCACCTGAACCGGATAAAGCCGGCCACCAACGCCATCTTCAACATCTTCTTCCTGGTCGTGGCGCTGGCGTGCTTTCTGCCCATCATATTCATCTTCGTCATCTCCCTGACGAACAACGACGTGATACGCCGCCAGGGGTATCAGCTGTACGTCACCGCCGAGACCTTCTCCGGCGAGGCGTATAAGTACCTGTGGGGCCAGCGGCAGACCATTTTGCACGCCCTGTGGGTGTCGGTGTACGTCACCGTGCTGGGCACGGTGCTGGGCGTGGCGCTGACCACGCTGATGGGCTATGTGCTGAGCCGCCGGGAATACCGGCTCAACGGCTTTATGGCTATCGTGGTGTTCATCCCCATGATCTTCGGCGGCGGCATGGCCGCGTCCTATATGGTCAACTCCCAGATACTGCACCTGCGGGACACCATGTGGATATTGATACTGCCCCTGGCGGTGTCCAGCTTCAACGTGACCATCACCCGCACGTTCTTCCGCACGACCATACCGGACGAGGTGATCGAGTCGGCCAAGATCGACGGGGCCAGCCAGTTCACCATCTTCTCCCGGATCGTGCTGCCCATATCCAAGCCGGTGCTGGCCACCATCGGGCTGTTTTTGGCCTTCGGCTACTGGAACGACTGGTTTCAGGCCCAGCTGTATATCAGCAGCGATAACCTGCGGTCCTTACAGGCGATGCTCAACGCCATGCAAAATAACCTGGCCTATCTGACCAAGAACCCCACGGCCCTTTTGAGCACGGCAAGCGACCTGAAAAAGAACATGCCCCAGGAGAGCGTGCGCATGGCCATCGCGTTCGTGGTGGCGGTGCCTATCGCGTGCGTGTACCCGTTTTTCCAGAAGTACTTTATCTCCGGCCTGACCGTGGGCGCGGTGAAGGGCTGAGAGCGGCAAGTATTGCTTCGGCCTCCGGGCCGTATCAATAAATACCTGAAAAATTTTATTTAGGAGGAACCCACATGAAAAAGTTGTTATCCATGCTCCTGGCAGTCGTGATGGTCGTTTCCATGTTCGCCTGCCTGGGCGCCAGCGCGCTGGCGGACGACATCCCCACCATCACCTGGTACATGGTGGGCGGCGGCCAGCCCGCCAACTATGACTCCTGGAAGGCCAAAGTTGACGCCTACCTGGAGGAAAAGATCGGCGTGCATCTGGATGTGCAGTGCATCTCCTGGGGCGACTGGGGCGACCGGCGCAGCGTCATCGTGCAGACCAACGAGCCCTATGACATCATGTTCACCGACTCCGGCTCCTATATCGGCGACGTGAACATGGGCGCTTTCGCCGACCTGACCGAGCTCATCAAGGAGACGCCGGGCCTGACCGAGACCATCCCCGAGGATTACCTGAAGGCCTGCGAGATCGACGGCAAGCTGTACGCCATCCCCGCCTATAAGGACTCCTCCATGACCCAGTACTTCGTCTGGACGGAAGAGTATGTGGCGGATCACCCCGAGTATGCCGACGCCCACACCCTGGCGGATATCGGGCCCATCCTGGAAGCTGTTCATGAAGAGACCGGCGACGTGTTCCTGATGAACAAGGACGGCATCTCCGCCATCATCGGCAACAAGTACGATAACTTCGGCACCGGCCTGCCCACCATCGGCATCAGCTACACCAGCGGCGAGAACAAGATCGTCCCCGTGTTCGAGCAGGAGGACGTGCTGGCCGACCTGCGGACCATGCATGAGTACTTCAACGCCGGCCTCATCAACTCCGACGCGGCCGTGGCCGACGAGGCCACCGGCATCTGCGCGCTGGGCGTGGCCCAGGGCTGGCCCTCCGCCGCCAAGGGCTGGGGCGAGGGCCGCGGCTGCCCCGTGGTCGTGAGCCAGTTCGAGGATACGGTGCTGTCCAACGACACCGTGCAGGGCTCCATGGCCTGCATCTCCGCTTCCTCCGAGCATCCGCTGGAGGCGCTGAAGGTGCTGGAGCTGGTCAACACCGACAGCTGGCTGCGTGACGCGCTGGCCTACGGCGAGGAAGGCGTGAACTTCGAGTATGTCCAGGATAAGGACACCGGCGAGACCGGCGTTTACAAGCTCAACACCGACTGGACCCTGGCCGCCTATACCCAGGGCACCTTCTTCGACATGACCCTGGAGGCCACCAAGTATGAGCCCGCCGAGGGCGAGGAAGCTCCTGCGGAAGACCAGTACGTGGTCCCCGAGAACTACTATGTCAACGAGGTCCAGGTCCAGAACGAGAACGCCACGCCGTCCCCGGCGCTGGGCTTCATCTTCGACGCCACCCCCGTGGCCGACCAGCTGGCCGCCTGCCAGGCCATCTTCGCCGAGTACAAGGGCCTGATCCAGACCGGCACCGGCGACCCTGACGTGGAAGTGCCCAACATGATGGAGGCTATGCGGGCCGAGGGATTTGACGAGATAGTTGCCGAGGCCCAGAGCCAGTTCGACGCGTGGCTGGCCGGCTGAGCCGACGTGAACTGACAGACAAGTAAAGCAATATTCTGGGGCCATTGGTTCACAATGGCCCCCTTGTTTATCTTCCTGCTATCCTATATAATGGCAGCGCCACCAAAATGACCGAGAGGTATCTCATATGTATTTCATCGACCAACGTATCCGGGTGATCTGCGACCAGCTGGGGCGGCTGCGGTTTTTGGACAGCGCGCCCCTTACACGCTGGCAGTATAAGCGCGGGCTCTATTTCCGGCCGGAGGAGGCGGACGCCAACGGTCCCGCCTGGGAGGACTTCGACAGCGAGAGCATGCGCTGGTATGCCGTCTACGCCGGTACGGATAATTTCGAGGGCAAATTCAAGGGCCACGGCGGGGACTTCAAAGGCATCCCCGGCGAGCACTACTGGTTTCGGGGCCGGGTGACCGTCCCGGACGCCTATGACGGCAAGAGCGTGTGGCTGCGGGTGAAGACCCAGATCGAGGAGTGGGACGACGGGAAAAATCCCCAGTTTCTCATTTTCATCGACGGCGTGCCCGTCCAGGGCGCGGACATGAACCACCGGGAGATATTGCTGGACCGGCACGCAAAGGGCGGGCGGACGCTGACCGTGGACGTACAGGCGTACACGGGCACGCTGCACCGGGAGTTCTGCTTCCTGGCGGAGCTGTACACCCTGGACGAGGATATCAACAGGCTCTATTGGGACATGCAGGTACCCTTACAGGGCTTTGCCCGCATGGGACAGGACAGCAAAGTCCGGCTGGACATCCAGACCGTGCTGAACGACACCGTGAACCTGCTGGACATGCGCCAGCCATATTCGGAGGACTTTTACGCCTCCCTGGCCGCGGCGCAGGCATATATCAGCCGGGAGCTCTATGAAAAAATGGGCGGGCATGACGAGGTCATCGCCACCTGCATCGGCCACACCCATATCGACGTGGCATGGTGGTGGACCGTGGCCCAGACGCGGGAGAAGGTGGTCCGGTCCTTCGCCACGGTGCTCAAGCTCATGGACGAGTACCCCGGCTATAAATTCATGTCCAGCCAGCCGGTGCTTTACTATTTCCTCAAACAGCGCTATCCGGATCTGTACGCCCGCATCAAAGAGCGGGTAGCCCAGGGCCGCTGGGAGGTAGAGGGTGCCACATGGCTGGAAATGGACACGAACCTGACCAGCGGGGAGAGCCTGGTGCGGCAATTTCTGTACGGCAAGCGGTTTTTCAGACAGGAGTTCGGCTACGACTGCAAGATACTCTGGCTGCCGGACGTGTTCGGCTATTCGGGGGCGCTGCCCCAGATCATGAAAAAGGCCGGGGTGGACTATTTCATGACCACCAAGCTGGCATGGAACCAGCTCAATAAGATACCCAACGACACGTTTATATGGCGGGGCATCGACGGGTCCGAGGTACTGGCCCATCTCATCACCACCGTGGGCGTGGGGCAGGACCCGAAAACCAGCTTCTTCACCACCTACAACGGCTTTTTACACCCGGACGCGCTCATGGGCGGCTGGGAGCGGTACCAGAACAAGGAGATCAACAACGATATTCTGGTGTCCTACGGCTACGGCGACGGTGGCGGCGGTCCCACCCGCGATATGCTGGAGACGTCGGTGCGCATGGAAAAGGGCCTGCCCGGAATGCCCAGGGTCCGCCAGGAGACGGCCAGGACCTATTTTGACCAGCTGGCCCAGCGGGTCCGGGGCAACAGGCGTCTGGAACGGTGGGAGGGAGAATTTTACTTCGAGTACCACCGGGGGACCTATACCTCCATGGCCCGCAATAAGCGGGGCAACCGGAAAAGCGAGCTGGCCCTGATGGACGCGGAGCTGCTGGGGGTGCTGTCCGGCGATCATCCGGCGGAAACGCTTGCACGGCTGTGGCGGGACGTGGTCCTGTTGAACCAGTTCCACGACATCCTGCCGGGAAGCTCCATCGGCGAGGTATACGAGGTCACAAAGGCCGAGTACGAGGGGCTTTTGGCCGAGACGGGCGCGCTTATTCGCGACAGGCTGGAAAAGCTGGCCGGGCCGGGCCAGGCCGTGACCGTGTTCAACACCCTTGGGTTCCGGCGGGACGACGCGGTGTGCCTGGGGGATATAAGCGCCGGGGCGCTGCGTGACCCGGACGGGAACGTGTATCCCGTCCAGCAGATGGCCGACGGGGCCGTGGCGTATGTGAAAGGTCTGCCCCCCAAGGGGTGGATGGCCTTGACGGCCACGGACACGCCAAAGGCGGCGAGCGCGTTCACGCGGCCGGACGAGTATCATATCGAGACGCCGTTTTACGCCGTCACATTCGACGAGGCGGGGCATATCGCGTCCCTGTACGACAAAGAATACGACCGGGAGCTGGCACTGCCGGGGAAAAAGCTCAACCAGCTGCGGCTATTCGAGGATAAGCCCATATACTACGACAACTGGGACATCGACATGTTCTACACGGAGAAGAGCTGGCCGGTGGACGAGCTGGTATCCATGCGCTGGACGGAAGAAGGGCCGGTCCGGGCCACGGCGGAGATGGAATACAGGTGCAGCCGGAGCGTCATCCGGCAAAAGGTGCGCTTTTACGCCGATACCCGCCGTATCGACTTCGAGACATGGGCGGACTGGAAGGAGCACCAGCACCTGCTGAAGGCGGAGTTCCCCCTGGATATCCACACCGACGAGGCGACGTTCGAGGTCCAGTTCGGCTCCGTCAAGCGGAAGGTCCACGCCAACACCACATGGGATATGGCCAGATTTGAAAGCTGCGCGCAAAAGTGGATGGACTACTCCGAGGGGCACTACGGCGTGAGCCTTTTGAATGACTGCAAATACGGCCACTCGGTGCTGGACGGGGTGGTGGCGCTGACGCTGATAAAGTGCGGCGTGGAGCCAAATCCCAACGCGGACGTGGAGGAACACCGGTTCACCTACGCCCTCTATCCCCACGGGGAGGGCTGGCAGCAGGCCGGGACGGTCCGGGAGGCCTATAAGCTGAACCAGCCGGCCTATGCCGTCGGCCACGGCAAGCCCGATGCCCGGTACAGCTACGCCGCCGTGGGTCCGGACAATGTGATATTGGAGACGGTGAAGCAGGCCGAGGACGGGGTTGGGGTGATACTGCGGCTGTATGAGAGCGAAAACGCCCGGACGAAAACCGTGCTGACCCTGCCCGAGGGGCGCCAAAAGGCCTATGGCGTGAATTTGCTGGAGGAGGTCGAGGAGGAGCTGCCTGTGGAAAACGGCCGGGTGCGGTTCACCATGAAGCCCTTCGAGATCCGGTCGATACTGGTGAAATAAGATATCTGCAAAGGCGTGGCGGCTGCCACGCCTTTGCTTTTTCGTCCCGTCTTGCAAGGGCCGGTTTCTGAGTGGTATACTGTCTTTGTATGCAGAGAAAGGAAGCGGGACAGTGCTGAAAATATCGGTTTGTGACGACGAGGCGGTCGAGAGAAAAAAGATAGCGGACGATCTGGGCGTCTACGCGGCCGCACATGGCGAGCACGGCGTGGAATTTGACGTGTATTCGTCCGCCATCGAAATGCTGGAAGCCATCGACAGAACAGGCGCGCCTGACATTGCGATACTGGATATCTGTATGCCCGGTATGCTGGGAACAGATCTGGCGCGGGACATTCTTCGGCTCAGCGAGAATACCGATATCATCTTCCTGACGACCAGCCCGGATTACGCGGTGGACGCCTTTTCCATCCACGCGGCGGACTATATCTGCAAGCCCTATACCCAGGAGCAGCTTGACGGGGCCCTGGAACGGGTCGTGGCCAGGCGGGAGCAGAGGACGTGGATACTGCTCCGCAGCGAGAGAAAGGTACACCGTATCGCGCTGGAGGATATTTTGTATATCGAGACAAAGGACAAGCGGCGGGAAGTGGCGCTGGTCTCCGGGCAAAAGCTCTCCGTGTGGTCGCTGCCAACGCAGATGCAGGAAAGTATTGAGGACCACCAGAGCATGACGGCGTGCGGCAGCTCCTTCATCGTCAACCTGAACCACGTGCGCTGCTTTTCCGGGTCGGACCTGGTGATGGACGACGGGACGCTCATCCCGGTGCCAAAGCGGCGCAGGGGGGAGATAAAGCAGGCGTATTTCGACTTTTACCTGAATGAGGCGAGAAACTGATGGGCACGATACAGATCATTGTGATAGCCCTTTGCGTCAGCCTGCTGTTTTTCGCGACGCACCTGACGGCGGGGCTTTTGCTGCAGGAGAGGAAATACCCGGCGAAAAAGACGGCGATGCTGTGGGGGTCGGCGGGGGTGTTCCTGTTTCTGAGCTGCTGCTTCGGGTTTTTCTGTCTGGCAAAGCCGTGGAGGCTGCCCATCGTGCTGACGCTGTCCTATCTGTACTTTTGGGGCGTTTATAACGACGTGTCAGCAGACGGGTTTTGGAAGAAGTGCTATCTCTGGATCACATACGGCTGCGTGTTCTGCATCTCGCTGTCCGTGTCCTTTCTGGGGGGCTACGCCTTTGTGGCGGGCAGGTCGGAAACGTTCGTGTATTTTGTGCGGGGCGTTATCTACGGCGTCATCAGCTTTGCCATCCTGTTGGCCTATAACAAATTTGGCAGGCCGGCCATACGGGAGATCAGCGGGACGCGGACAAAAAACTGGATATCGCTCAGCGTCGTGTCCATGATCTATTTTTTCGCGTTCGTGGCGGTGCTGTCCCGTATCAGCGCGGATAACGCCATCAACCCCAATACGCTGGTGCTGTTCTCGCTGCTGGTGTGCTCCTTTGGCATGGCAAGCATCCTGATCGTCAGCAATATCTATCAGATGCGCCGGGAGGCAAGGGACGAGCTGGTGAAGCAAAACGTGGAGTATCTGACGGCCTACGTGGAAAACGCGAGAAAGGCAGAGCAGGAAAACCGTCGGGTCCGCCACGACCTGCGCCACCACGACGAGCAGATCGCGGCCATGGCCCGTGAGGGCAATACAGAGGGGATATTGGCCTATCTGGGGCAGAGACAGGCGGCCACGGAGAGCTTTCCCGCATGGTGCCCGAACGTGACGGTCAACGGCATACTGAGCTCTTACGCGGGGAAGGCGAAGGAGGCGGGCGTGGAGTATATCGCCCAGGCGGACACGCCGGCGCGGTCGGCGGTGGCCGACGTGGATTTCGTGGCCATACTGGCTAACCTGCTGGAAAACGCGCTGAACGCCTGCGTGGCGCGGAAAAGCGCCGGGCCTATCCAGGCCCATATCCGAAACGTGGGGAACAAGACGGTGATCGCCGTCAGCAATCCCTGCGGGGCGTGGCTGGAGCTGGAAAACGGGCTGCCCGCCGCCAGAGGCGTGGGCATCGACAGCATCGTCTCCTCCTCCGGCAAGTATCACGGGGAGATCAATTATACGGTGCAGGAGGGCGTTTGTACCGCCTGCGTGATTTTGAATCCATGAGCCGCCTTCGGGCGGCTTTTGCTTTTGCGCGGGGACGAATTTCGGAATCAAAACGACCAATTTGCGGATCGTTCCCCGTTCGTCGTCGCTCTGTGGTATTCTGGACCCGCCAGATAAGGAGAGAAACAAGTGTATTACATACTGAACGAGCGATATGCCCTGCGGGGCTGGAAGAAGCTGCCGTTCGCGCTGCTGGACCGGCGCAGCGGGCGGGCCGCGTTTTATAAAAAAGAGGATATGGAGCTGCTGCTGGACATGGACGGCCAGACAGATATGGCCGGCGCGTCTGAGCAGCGGCAGAAGGCGCTGAAAAAGCTGGAAGAGGAGGGGGTCATACGCCCCTGCGAGCCGGGGACAAAGCTGAAGGACGAGCAGCTTTACCGGTTCTATGACAACCGGTATATCCGCACGGCCCACTGGTCCGTGACGGGGCGGTGCAACTACCGGTGCAAGCACTGCTATATGTCCGCCCCGGACGCCAAGTACGGAGAACTGGACCACGAGACGGCGATGAGCATCGCCAGACAGATCGTGGACTGCGGCATCGCGAACGTGACATTGACCGGCGGAGAGCCGCTGGTGCGGGCGGACTTTTTCGACATCGTGGACACGCTGCTGGACGGCGGCGTGAACATTGCCACCATCTACTCCAACGGCCGTCTGGTGACGGACGAGCTCTTGCAAAAGCTGGAGGACCGGGGCATCTGCCCCGAGTTCAACATGAGCTTTGACGGCGTGGGCTGGCACGACTGGCTGCGGGGCGTCCCCGGCGCGGAAAAGTATGTGACGGACGCGTTTTTGCGCTGCCGGGACCACGGCTTTCCCACCGGCGCGGAGATGTGCATCCACGAGCGGAACAAGCACACGCTGCGGGAATCTATACGGTTCCTGGCAAGCGTGGGCTGCGGCAGTTTGAAGACCAACCCCATCTCGGACGTGGGCGCGTGGAAGGAGGGCGGGTACGGCCCCTCCATCGACATGGACGAGCTTTTCCAGCTTTACCTGGATTACATTCCCCAGTATTACGAGGACGGCATGCCCCTGGTGCTGCAGCTGGGCGGATTTTTCAGCGCCTCGCCCGACGACCCCCGGCATTGGTACATCCCCCTGCAAAAAACCTGGTGCCAGGACCCGGCTCGGGAGTGCGTCTGCGGCCACGCCCGCATGGTGATGTACATCTCCGCGGAGGGTCGGGCGCTGCCCTGCATGTCTTTGTCCGGCATGTCCATCCAGGAGAACTATCCGCTCATAACGGAGCTGGGATTGAAGCAGTGCATCACCGATTCGTCTTACATGCGCCTCATCGAGACCAAAGCCTCGGAGGTGCTGGCCCACAATCCGGAATGCCGGGACTGCGAGCACGCCGGGTACTGCCTGGGCGGGTGCAGGGCCAGCGCGCTGGATACCACCCCGGAGGACATCATGGGCCGGGATATGGCGGCCTGCGTCCTGTTCAAAGGCGGCTGGATCGACAAGATCGACCGGGTCATGGAGAAGATCAAACTGCCGGAAAAGCAGTAAAAAATATTATTATATAGGAGGATAAGAAAATGTCGGAAGAGAAGAAAAACGAAGTTCTGGGCCATGCGAGAGAGCTGGACCTGGACGAGCTGGACGCGGTAGCCGGGGGAGACCACTGCATGTGCGAGTTTGCCGGCGGCGGAGAAGGCGGCGGGACCGATAGTCCCTGCGGCTGCTTCCTCGGCGGCGCGGGAGATGATGACTTTAAGAAGCGCCGCTGTCAATGCGTTTTTAGCGGATGGGGAGATGATACGAACCCGGTCGAAGGACCCCTACCTTAAAAGGCGGCGGCGGCGGATAATAACGGAAACAGAAAAAGCCGCCCGCGGGCGGCTTTTTCTTTGACGGGAATGACCAATTTCGGAATAAAAACGACCAATTTCGGTGTTATTCCCTGTTTAAACTACTGCTGTGTTAGATTATACCGTCTGCGAGAGAAGCTATATATTAGAAAAAGCAGGTGACGGAGCGTGAAGAAACGGGGCGGGTTTTGGATGACCGCGCTTCTGGTCATGGCGGTTTTCACGATCGGCGGGCAGAGAGCGGAGGCCGCGGACGACGGCCGGTGGCAAGCGGCGATGACCGACGCGGTGTTTGCCGAGGATGAGGAAATTCGTCCGCTGGTCACCCTGACGGCGGAGGACGGCCGGACGGTCTGGGACGACGCCGGTGAAAGGGTCCTGCTGCTGACGTGGCACGATTACCCGGACGGGTGCGAGCCCGGAACACAAATCGGGGAATACGGCGATATATGGGCGACTTCCCTGGGCGAGATGGAGAGCTGGTTTAAGGAAAACGGAGAAGGTGTGACGGACTGGACGCTCCGGTTCGCCCAGCTTCTGGGCGTACACGCGGACGAGGGGTACACAAGATTCACCGCGTTCTGGGTGTCGCCAGAGGACGTGGTGCGGCCGGCGTTCGTCACCGACGTGACGAAACAGATGGAAAACGACTACAGCCTGGTCACGGGCGCGTGGAAAGAGTGGTTTGACGCAAACATCCTGTATTCCTATTTTGAGAGCGATTACCCCTGGACGAGACTGGGCTATACATACGACTGGGGCGGAGCGCAGGAGTACGGGCTGACGGAATTTCTGGTGCGGGACCCGTCGCGGACGGAGATCGCGTTCACCATGACGACAGACGAGTTTGTGGAGTATTTGAAGCATCCCGCAGGGGATGAGGCATGAGAAAAACGATATTCATTTTGGAGGTAAAACCATGAACACGCAAATGACTTTGGACGGAACGACTTTGACGGTGGCGCTGGAGGGGAGATTGGACACCACCACCGCCCCGAAGCTGGAGCAGGAGCTCAGAGGCAGCGTGGAGGGGCTGACGGGCCTGGTGCTGGATCTTGCCAGGCTGGACTATATATCGTCCGCCGGCCTGCGGGTGCTGCTGGCCATGCAGAAAATCATGAACAGACAGGGCGAGATGAAGATCAAAAACGTGAACGAGACGGTCATGGAGGTGTTCGAGGTCACCGGTTTTTCGGACATCCTGACCATTGAGTGAGAGGGAGAAAGAGGCGGAGGCGACTTACGACAGGAGCATCAGGGCGCTGGCAAAAGATCACGGCATCATCTGACGAACACGGGCTTGACGGGAGGTAAACGGGTATGGTGAGCAGCCGAAATGAAAACTTCAGGCTGACGGCGCTGACGATCGACGCGGTATCCGAAATATGCGTGCAGGCGCTGACGGAGGCGGGGACGGACAGGAAAGACGTTATACGGCTGCGCCTGTCGCTGGAAGAGATACTGGGCGTGTGGCTGGAAACGATGGAAGGCGCGCCGGTCCGGGTGGAATGCGGGCGGAAATTCGGGCGGTCCTTTTTGCGCGTAAGCGTGGAGGGGCCGGCCACGGACGCGTGGGACAACGACGCGCTGGTGCTGAGCAGCCATATGCTGTCCCAGGCGGGCCTTTCGTTTACATACGCCTATAAGAACGGGAAAAACTGCCTGGTCTGCAACCCCAGAAAGAAAAGGTCGTCCATGGGCCAGGTGGCCGTGCTGCTGGCGGCGGTGTTCCTGGCGGTGTTTCTGGGCGCGGCCGCGAGGCGGTTCCCGGTCATACAGTCGGGCGCGCTGTCGGTCACGGAACCCCTGTTCAACATGATCGTGGGGGCGCTGCGGGCGGTGTCCTCCCCGCTGGTGTTTTTGGCTATCTGCTGCTCCATCGTGAGCATCGGCGATCTGGCGGTGGTGGGCAAGGTGGGCAAAAAACTTATCCTGCGCATGCTCGGGGGGACGTTTATCCTGACGGCGGCCATGGCCCTGGCGGGAAGTCTGGTGTTCCCGGTGGCCTCGGCGGGCGATAAGCTCTCCGGCAATTATTCGGGGATCTATCAGATGGTGCTGGACATCGTGCCGGCGGATATCATCTCACCGTTTATGAACGGCAACGCCCTGCAGCTGGTATTTTTGGGCATCTGCCTGGGGCTGGCCCTGCTCATATTGGGCGAGCGGGTGTCGGCGGCCCAGAATACCATGATGCAGCTGTACGACGCGGTGCAGTTTTTGATGGGCGCGCTGGGGAAGATCATCCCGCTGTTCGTGTTTTTGAGCCTGTTCAACCTGGTCATATCCGATTTTGGCAGCGGCGTTTCCAGCCTGCTCAAGGTGTTCGCGCTGGCGATACCGGCGTGCGTCATCCTGCCGCTGTTTTATATCTTCCGGGCGGGCTTCCGGCTGAAGGTCAGCCCCGGTCAGCTGCTGAAAAAAGCGCTGCCGGCCTATCTCATCGCCCTGACGACGGCATCCTCGGCCGCGGCTCTGGCCACGAACCTGGAGACGTGCGTAAAAGAGCTGGGCATCCCGAAAAAGATATCGGATTTTGCCATCCCCCTGGGGCAGGTGCTGTATAAGCCGGGTTTTGTGGTCGGACTTTTTATCATGGCCCTGTGCATGGCGGAATCCTATGGTATTCCCATCACGCCGCTGTTTCTCGTCATGTCGGTGCTGACGGTAGGGCTTCTGTCCATGGCGCTGCCGCCCATACCCGGCGGGGCCCTTTCCGTGTTCACGGTCCTGTTTGCCCAGCTTGGCATCCCCGCGGAGGCGCTGGCCCTGGCGATCGCCGCCAACGGGATCCTGGACTTTTTTGAGACGGCCGCCGGCGTGGCCTGTTTGCAGATGCAGGTGACGCTGGCGACGGAGAGCGTTGGGATGCTTGATAAAGATGATCTGAAAAGGAGCGTGTCATGATGAAAAATAAAAAGTTCTGGCGCACCCTGTGCGTGCCGGTGCTGCTTATCAGTCTGCTTCTGAGCGGCTGCGCGAAAAACGACAGCGGGGAAGAAAGCGAGCAGATAACCGATATCCGGCAGCTGGACGGACAGGCCATCGGCGTGATGACCGGTTCCAGCTTTGACGTACATACCGACAACCTTATCAAGGACGCGGACAAGCAGTATTACGACCGGGTGCCGGATCTGGCGCTGGCGGTGGAGCAGGGAAAGGTCGCCGGGTTTTTGATCGACGAGCCCATCGCCCGGACCCTGTGCGCAGAAAACCAGGCGGTGACCTATCTGCCCGACGTGCTGGTGGAGGAGAGCTACGCCGCCGCCTTTGCCAAGACCGACCGGGGCGCGGCGCTGCGGGACGAGTATAACGAATTTTTGGCGCAGATCAAGGCCGACGGGACCCTGAAAGAGATAGACAGCATCTGGCTGGGCGCGGACGAGAGCAAAAAGGTGGTGGAGGACTGGACCGCCTTCCCGGCGGATAACGGCGTCGTCCACATGGCGGTAAAAACGGACGTGGCGCCCTTCTGCTATATTCTTAACGGGCAGATCGTGGGCTACGACGTGGATATCATGGCCCGCTTCTGCAAGGCGTACGGCTACGGGCTGGAAGTGACCGGCACGGAGGTCTCGTCCATTTTCGCGGGCCTTGCCACGGGGACATATGACGTGTCGGCCACCGGCCTGACGGTGACGGAGGAACGGGCGGAAAGCGTGAACTTCGCCGAGTCGGATTACACCGGCGGCGTGGTGGCCGTGGTGGCCAACCGGGGCCAGAGCCAGGGTCAGATTCGATTCCGGACGTTTCAGGACTTTGACGGCGCCACCATAGGCGTCATGTCGGGCAGTATTTCCGACGATCTTGTGAGCCAGGTGGCCAGCGGGTGCGAGTTTAAGTATTACGACGACGCCTCCGATTCGCTGCTGGCGCTGCAGTCGGGCGCGCTGGACGCCGTGGCCCACGATATGCCCGTGGCCCAGCTGGCGGCGGCGAGACAGCCCGATCTGGCGGTGTTTCCCGAGCCGGTGGCGCCGGATTCCTACGGCCTGGGCCTGCAAAAGGACAGCCCCCTGACGGATGAAATAAGCGCCATCATCGAGCGGTATACGGAGGATGGCACCCTGGACGCGCTGCGGGAGAAATGGCTCAGCGCCGACGACAGCAAAAAAACCATCGACGTGGGCGAGTACGACGCGCCCAACGGCACGCTGCGGTACGCCCACGACTCCACGCTGGAGCCCATGAGCTATGTGGGCGGGAACGGCCAGTCCCTGGGCTATGAGGTGGAGCTGGTCACGCTCATCGCCAAGGAGCTGGGGATGAAGCTGGAGATCACCCAGAGCACTTTTAACTCGCTTATCCAGATGCTGAACAGCGGCCGGGCGGACATCGTGTCCGGCGCCATGAGCATCACCGACGAGCGGAAGCAGAGCATCGATTTCCCCACCACCCACTATGTGGGCGGCATGACGCTCATGGTCCGGGCCGAGGATATGGGCGTGGCAGTGCAGGCGGAGGAAAAGGGCTTCTGGGAGGGGCTCAAGGACAGCTTTTATAAGAACTTCGTCCAGGAGGACCGGTGGGAGATGATTTTATCCGGCCTGGGCGTCACGTTCGTCATCTCGATATTCTCGGCGCTGTTCGGCACGGTGCTGGGCTTCGGGCTGTGCATGGTGCGCCGCAGCCGGAATAAGATCGCCTCCGGCATCACGGCGGCGTTCGTCCGGCTGGTCCAGGGTATCCCGGTGCTGGTGCTGCTGATGGTGCTGTTCTACGTGGTGTTCGCCGGGGCGAGACTGGACGGGGTGGTGGTGGCCATCATCGGCTTCTCCATCAACTTCGCCGTGTATGTGTCCGAGATGATCAGGACCGGCATAAACGCCGTGGACGCGGGCCAGTGGGAGGCCGCCCAGGCCATGGGCTTCGGCCGGGTCAAGACGTTCACAAAGATCATAGCGCCCCAGGCGGCGCGGCATATCCTGCCGGTGTATAAGGGCGAGTTCATCTCCATGGTGAAGATGACCTCCGTGGTGGGCTATATCGCGGTGCAGGACCTGACAAAGGCCACCGACCTTATCCGCAGCCGGACGTTCGAGGCGTTCTTCCCGCTGATATTGACGGCGGTGCTGTATTTCATCCTGGCCTGGTGTCTGACATCGCTGCTGGGTCTGGCGGAGCGGAAGATCGACCCCCGCCGCCGTCGCCGTGAGCCAAAGGGCGTGGACATGCGCGTGGCCATCGGGGAGGCGCCGGAGGAAAAGAAAGCGGCCCAGAACGGCGGGCCGGTCATCACCATATCCCACTTGAAGAAGGTCTATCCCAACGCAACGCCCTTAAAGGACGTGAACGCCGTGATAAATACCGGGGACGTTATCTCCATCATCGGGCCGTCCGGCACGGGCAAGAGCACCCTTTTGCGGTGCATTAACCGGCTGGAAACGCCGACAGAGGGCGATATTCAGGTGTTCGGCCAGCCGGTGACCGGGGTGAAGCCGGCCCAGCTGGGCGCGGTGCGCCAGCGCATGGGTATGGTGTTCCAGAGCTTCAACCTGTTCGCCCATTTGACGGTGATCGAAAATATCATGCTGGGGCCGGTGGAGCTGCTGGGCTGCACAAGGCAGGAGGCTTACGAGCGGGGCATGGGGCTGCTGACCAAGGTCGGGTTGGCGGAAAAGGCGCTCAATTACCCGGACGAGCTGTCCGGCGGGCAGAAGCAGCGCGTCGCCATCGCGAGGACCCTGAACATGCAGCCGGAGATCGTGCTCTTTGACGAGCCCACCAGCGCCCTGGACCCCACCATGGTGGGCGAGGTGCTGGCGGTCATCCGCAGTCTGGCCGAGCAGGGCCTGACCATGCTCATCGTGACCCATGAGATGAAGTTCGCCCATGACGTGTCCACGCGGGTATTTTACATGGACGAGGGCGTTATTTTCGAGGACGGTACGCCGGAGCAGGTGTTCGACCACCCCAGGACGGACCGGTGCCGGGCGTTCGTCCACCGGCTGAAGACGCTCCACCTGGACATCGACTCCAAGGGGTTCGACTTCATCGGCGCGTCGGGCGACATCGACCGGTTTGCCCGCAAGCAGCTTCTGGGCGCGCCCCAGTCGCTGAAATATCAGCAGATATTCGAGGAGCTGTGCGTGACCAGCATCCTGCCCGCGCTGCCGGATGTGGGGGAGAACAGCCTGAGCTTCGACGCCCTTTGCAGCGAGGACGGGAGCGAGTGCGAGGCCGTCATCCGCTGGGAGGGGGCGGAATTCGACCCGCTGACCGAGGGCGACGAGCTGAGCGCGGCGCTGGCGCTCAGCAGGACGAAGAGCAGCGAGCACGCCTACGCCGACGGGGTAAATACGGTGACCATTGTATTTTAAGCGAGGAACGCCTTATGGAGAACGTGGAAAAAAGATATGACCTGACAGGTCCCGGCATCGACGAGGCCGGGGAGGCGGCCTACGAATTTCTCACGGCCGCCAAGGTGGAACGAAAGGACGCCCTGCGGGTCCGGCTGGCCCTGGAGGAAGCGCTGCTGCGCTACCGGGACGAGGGAACGGCGGGGGAGTTTACTCTGCGCTGCCGGTGGCGGTTTCGCGCCCCGCGGGTGGAGCTTTCCCTGACCGGTCCGTCCCTGGACCCGCTGGCGGAGCAGGACGGGCCGGACAGCGGGGCACTGACGGGCATGATGGCCCAGATGGGCCTGGCGCCGCTGTGGCATTATAAGGACGGTACGAACCGGGTCCTGTTCACCCCAAAGCGGAAAAAAAGGTCCCTCATGGTCTCTTTGGCCATCGCCCTGGTGCTGGCGGCGGTGCTGGGCTATCTGTGCAGGCTTTTGCCGGAGGCGGTGCGGCTGGTGCTGACGGACAAGCTGGTGACGCCTGTTTTCAACACGTTCATGGGCCTGCTCACCGCCATATCCGGACCCATGATATTCCTGTCGGTGACATGGGGCATCTGCTGCATGGGGGACGTGGCCTCCTTCGGCCGGATAGGCAAGCGGATGATCACCAAGCTCATTTTGTTCACCGTCGTGTTGGGGGTCATTGCGGGAGCGGCTGTGGTGCCGTTCTTCCCCATGGCCGCGGGAGGCGGCCAGACATTCGACCCGTCGGAACTGATGGACATGGTGCTGGATATCGTGCCGGCCAACTTCTTCACGCCCTTCACGGAGGGCAATCCCCTGCAGATCATCTTCGTGGCGGTGCTCATCGGGATAGCGCTGCTGCTGTTGGGGGAAAAGGTCTCGGTGGCGGCCACGTTCGTGGAGCAGTCCAACTACGTGGTCCAGCTCATCATGGAGGCGATAAGCTCGCTGGTCCCCGTGTTCGTGTTCGGCAGCGTCTTCAAGATGTTTCTGGGGGACGGGTTCCGGCTTTTGGCCCGGTCCTATAAGCTCATCCCCGTCATAGTTCTGGGCACGGCGGTAATGATGGCGTGCAGCTTAGCGCTGGTGTGTGTCCGGTGGAAGGTCGGGCCCGTGACGCTGCTGAAAAAGACCATGCCCACCTTCCTCATCGGCCTGAGCACGGCGTCCTCCGTGGCGGCCTTTCCCACCAACCAGGAGTGCTGCGAAAAGCAGCTGGGCATACACGAGAAGATCACCCGCTTCGGCATCCCCTTGGGGCAGGTCATATACATGCCCGGCGCGGTGGTGCTGTTTCTGGTCGCCAGCATGAGCATGGCGGAGATCTACGGCGTGGCTATCACGCCGGCGTGGCTGTTGACGGCGCTGTTCATCTGCGTGATGCTGGCTATCGCGTGCCCGCCGGTGCCGGGGTCGGCGCTGACGTGCTACACGCTGCTGTTTACCCAGCTTGGCATACCCATGGAGGCGGTGGCCGTGATGACGGCGCTGAACGTGATATTGGAGTTCATCGCCACATCGTCGGACCTGTTCTGCCTGCAAATGGCGCTGACGGACCTGGGCGGGTCGCTGGATATGCTGGACATGGATACGCTGCGGAGCGCGGCGTCAACAAAGAAAAAACGATAAAAAAAGAGCGGAGGTATAAAGCTCGATGGTATCACCGGAAAAATTCTTCCACGTAAAAGAGGCCGGCTCCACCGTGAAAACGGAGGTGCTGGCGGGGGTCACGACCTTTATGACCATGGCGTATATCCTCATGGTCAACTCCGGCATGTTCGCGGAGCTGCCGGGGGTGTCCTATAACGCCATCTATATCGCCACGGCCATCTCCGCCTGTATCGGGACGGTGCTGATCGGGCTGCTGGCGAATATCCCGCTGGCCCAGGCGGCCGCCATGGGCTCCAACGCGTTTTTCGTGTATACGGTGTGCCTGGGCTTCGGGCTGAGCTACGCCAACGCGCTGGTGCTTATTTTGCTGGACGGGGTGATGTTCATATTGCTGACCGTGACGGGTCTGCGGAAGAAGATATTCGAGGCGATCCCAACGGCGGTGCGGGTGGCCATACCCGCGGGCGTGGGGCTGTTCATCGCGTTCATCGGACTGAAGGATTCCGGTATCGTGGTGGCGAACGAGTCCACGTTCGTGAGCCTGGCGTCGTTCAATCTGCTGTCCGGCAATGTCACGTGGGGGGGTATCTTTCCACAGCTCGTGACGTTGGCGGCGCTGATCGCGATAGCGGTGCTGACGTGCAAACGGGTCAAGGGCGCGGTGCTCTGGGGCATACTGGGCGGAACGGCGCTCTATTACCTGCTGGGGCTTACGGTCCCGGGGTTTTATGAGGGCTTTACGGATGGTATGAATTTCAACCCGTTCGCGGCGTTCGGAGATTTCGGAAAATACGCGTTCGGGAAGGTATTTACGGAGGGATTTGATTTTTCGGCGTATCTTGCCGACCACAGCGCCACGGAGCTGGCCCTCATGATCGCCACGACGGCGCTGGCCTTCTGCCTGGTGGATATGTTCGACACCATAGGCACCCTGTACGGGGCGTGCGCCAGGGGCAACCTTCTGACCGAAGAAGGGGAAGTGCCCAACATGGACAGGGCGATGCTGGCCGACGCCATCGCCACCACGGCCGGCGCCATCTGCGGAACGTCCACGGTGAGCTCCTATGTGGAGGCGTCCGCGGGTATCGCGGAGGGCGGCAAGACGGGGCTGGCCGCCATGGTGACCGGGGCGCTGTTTTTCGTCAGCATGTTTTTGAGCCCCATCGCCATGCTGGTGCCCGGGTGCGCCACGGCGGCGGCGCTGGTCTACGTGGGCATCATGATGATGAACTGCGCCAGGAACATAGACTGGCTGAAGACGGAGGACGCGGTGCCGGCGTTTCTCACCCTGGCCATCATGCCCCTGACCTATAATATCTCCTACGGCATCGCCTTTGGCGTCATCTCCCATACGTTCATCAGCGTGTTCACCGGGAAGGCGAGAGACGTTAAAGCGGGAACATGGGTGATCGCGGCGCTGTTTGCCGTCATGTTCTTTGTGACCCACTGAGATAGGGAGGGTCGCAATGGAACTGGACTATGGCATAGAGCGGCGGCTGGCCCGGTGCGCGCCGGAGCTGCACGACCGGTATCGGGACTGTGTGGTGGTGTCCCAGCGGATGCTCAGCCGGTATGAGAACTATTTTCCCGATTTTACGGACCACACGGCGCTGCATTCCCTGGATATTCTGGACCTGTGCAATCAGCTCATTGGCAGTCAGTTGGAGAAGCTCACGGCGGAGGACCTGTATATCCTGCTGATGGGGGCGCTGTTCCACGACGTGGGCATGGGCGTGTCCGTGGCGGACTTTGAGGAATTTCGCCAGGTGCTGGGCATCCCGGAGCCGGAGGATGATAACGCCAGGGCCTGGGCGGTGCGGGACCACCACCAGGAGCTGTCCGGGCTGTATCTGGAAAAGTACTGGCACCTGATGGATATCCCCAACGGGGCATACGCAAGGGCCGTTATACAGGTCTGCCGGGGGCATCGGAAGACAGATCTGCTGGACGAGCGGGAATACCCGCCCGCGTTCCAGGTGGAGCCGGGGAAGACCGTGAGTTTGCCATACCTGGCGGCGCTCATATGTCTGGCGGATGAGCTGGATATATCCGCAGACCGGAATATCAGCTTTCTCTACGACGTGGAGCATATG
The DNA here is from genome assembly GCA_947624395.1 of uncultured Oscillospiraceae bacterium. Classification (GTDB taxonomy): domain Bacteria; phylum Bacillota; class Clostridia; order Oscillospirales; family Oscillospiraceae; genus CAJOIG01. The sequence continues at coordinate 9,868 of CANQKA010000014.1, read as the reverse complement.
CCCAGCGCCAGAGACCGGCGGGAGTTTCACAAGCATATGGCCATCCGGCAGGTGGAGCTGACGCCGGAGCTGGCGATCGTCCACGCCTGGTCGGACGACCCGGAGATACGCGAGGGCGTCCGGGACGTGACCGACAAGCTGCGGGAAAAGCTGCTGCTGTGCCGCCGGGTGGCGGCCGAGCGCTCGGCCTTTGTCATCACGCAGACCGACGTGGTGCTGCGGATGGAGAAGACGGAGGCGGGACGATGAAAGCATTGGACCGCCTGTTTGGCCTGACAGCGCATGGGACCACCGTGCGGCGGGAACTTCTCGGGGCGCTCACGTCCTTTTTCTCCGTGGCGTATATCCTGTTCGTCACGCCAAGCTACCTGGGCATGACCGGGATGGACTATACCGGCGTGCTGCTGGCAACGTGTCTTTCTTCCGCGCTGGCGTGCTTTCTGGCCGCCGCCTTTAACCTGCCCTTTATGCTGTCCCCCGGGGTGGGCCTCAACGCGTTTTTCACCTATACCCTCTGCCTCACCATGGGGTATACATGGGCCCAGGCGCTGGCGGTGGTGAGCCTGTCCGGCGTGGCCTATCTGGTGATAAGCCTGACGCCCCTGCGGGACCAGATGGTGTCCTGCATCCCGCCAAGCATGAAAAACGCCATCAGCGCGGGATTGGGGCTGTTCATCGCTCTTATTGGGCTTTTGAACTCCGGCATCGTCCAGGCGCAGGACGGCGCGCTGGTGCTGGGGGATATCGGCACACCGGCCACGTTTCTGGCCATTCTGGGGCTGCTGTTCACCGGCGTGCTGATGGCCTGGAAGGTGAAAGGCGCCATCCTCATCGGCATCGTGGTGACCACGCTGGTGGGGTTCCCCCTGGGGGTGACCCAAGCGCCGCAGTCCATGAAGCTGGATCTGTCCAGCCTGCGGCCGCTGCTGCTGTCGGCGGACTTCGGCGGGGTTCTCTCGCTGGGGGTGATGCCGCTGGTGACGGCGGTGGTCACGTTCACCATGTGCCTGTGCTTTGACACCCTGGGTGCGCTCATATGCATCGCCGGTGCGGGCGACCTGCTGGACGAAAAGGGCGGGTTGGGCCGGTACAGCCGGGGCATGACGGCGGTGGCGTTGTCCACTGCGGTGGCGCCGCTGCTGGGCGCTCCGGCCATAGGCGTGCCGATCGAAGGGTCCACCGGCGTGGCGGACGGGGCAAGGACCGGGCTCTATACCGCCGCCACGGGCGTGCTGTTTCTGGCATCCATCCTGCTGGCCCCCATCGCGGGGGTGATACCCGGTGCGGCCACGTCGCCGGCGCTGGTGCTCATCGGCATGCTGATGATACACAACGCCACAAATATCTACTGGCATCAGGTGGAGATCGCGCTGCCCTGCTTCCTCACCATGATAATGATCCCCTTTACATACTCCGTGGCGGACGGTATCGGGGTGGGCTTCATCGCCTACACCGCCATCAGCCTGGTGAGCGGAAAAGGGAAGAAGATACCCCCGGTCACATACGTTTTGACTGCGCTGTTCGTGGTCATGTACGTGCTTTCGGCGATCTAAGGGGGTGTGTGAGATGAACAAACTGGACCGATTCTTCCATCTGTCCCAGCGGGGCACGACTGTGGGCAAAGAGATACTGGGCGGGTGCACCACGTTTTGCGCCTCGGCGTATTTGATACTGGTCATTCCGAACCTGCTCGCCGGCGCGGGTATGGACGTGCGGGAGGTCATGACGGCCACCTGCCTTATCGCCGCGCTGGGCAGCATATTGTTTGGGCTGGTGTCCAACCTGCCCTTCGCGCTGGTGCCCGGACTGGGCTTTCCCACCATGTTTACCTATACCATCTGCCAACGCTATGGGTGCACATGGCAGCAGGGTCTGGCGTTGGTGCTGCTGTCCGGGGTGCTGTTTCTGGCGTTGGCGGCCAGCCCCTTGCGGCAGCGGCTGAACGACGCGCTGCCCATGCCCTTCAAGTTCGCCCTGTCCGCCGGATTGGGGCTGCTGCTCACCCTGTCCGGGCTCATCAACGCGGGGCTTATCACCGCCAACGACAACATCGTGGATATGGGAGCGTTGACCGCGCCGGGGCCGCTGCTGGCGCTGGCGGGCATCTTCATCACGGCCGTGCTGGTGATGAAGAAAGTTCCCGGTGCGCTTATAATAGGCGTCGCGGTGACCACGGTGCTGGGCGTGCCGCTGGGGGTGACGGTGCTGCCTCAGAGCCTGACGGCCGCGCCGAAGCTGTCTCTGGGCGCGTTTAAGCCGGACTTCGCCGGTCTGCTGGCATTGGGGCCTGTCCCGCTCATATCCGCGCTGCTGAGTTTGGTGGTGTCCCAGCACTTTGACGTGGTGGGCACGCTGCAGGGCGTGGCGGGCGACACAAAATTGATGGATTCGACCGGCGACGTGGTGGGACAAAAGGGGGCCTTTCTCTGCTGCGGTGCCGCCACCTGCGCCGGGGCGGTGCTGGGGGTCACCAATGTGATCGTGGTGGCGGAGTCCGCCACCGGCATTCGGGAGGGCGCTCGCACGGGCCTGTCCGCCGTGGTGACCGGGCTGCTGTTCCTGTGCGTGCTTCCGTTCACGCCGCTGGTGGGAATGGTGTCCGGGGCTGCGCTGGCGGCGCCGCTGGTCATGGTGGGTATGTTCATGATGAGCGGCATCACCCAGATCACCTGGAAGCATACGGAGATCTCGCTGCCATGCTTTTTGATGATCGTGGGCATGCCATTCACGTTTTCCATTACCACCGGCGTTATGCTGGGCGTGGTGTCCTATGTGGTGGTGATGGCCTGCCGGAAGCGGGCCGCGCTGGTGGATCCGGCGCTGTATCTGCTGGCAGGCGTGTTCGTGCTCAATGCAGCTTTGGGCGTGTTTGCGTAGGGATTTGATTTGTCTCTCCCCCAGTCAGCGCGGAGCGCTGACAGCCCCCTCGTCAGAGGGGGCCTTTTTATAAGGAAAAGGATTTAAATTCTCCCTCTTTGTCACACTTTCTGCTGGGCTGTGTTTATAATAGGTGACGAGGGCAAGGAGGTGAGCGCCGTGACGGAAGCGCATGCCCTGGCCATGCTCCGGGCGGACAGACCGGAGGGCCTGGAATGGTTCATCGACAGGTACACGGCCTATGTGGCCGCCATCGCATGGAATATTCTGGGTCAGACCATGACCGCCCAGGACGTGGAGGAGGTCACGTCGGACGTGTTCGTGGCGCTGTGGCAAAACCGGGACAGGGCCAAAGTTGGCCGGGTGAAGGGGTATCTGGGCCAGATCGCCCGGACGCGGGCCATCAACCGGCTGCGGCAAAGTCAGGCGGACCTGGAGCTGGAGGAAGACGTGCTGGCCCTGCCGGGGGCGGACCCGGAGGCGCTGGCGGCGGACCGGGAGCGGGACGAGGCCGTGCGGGCCGCGGTGCAGGCCATGGACGAGCCGGACAGGGAGATATTCGTCCGGCACTATTACTACTGCCAGACGGCCCGGCAGATCGCGGGGCTGCTGCGCATGAGTCCGGCGGCGGTGCGACAGCGGTTGAAGCGGGGCCGTGACAGGCTCCGGGAGGCATTGACGGAAGGAGGTATGAGCGATGATCGTGCGGTTCAGTGATGTGATGGCCCGGTATCGGGATGAGGAATACGACATGCCCGACCGGGGGCGCGTGGACCCGGAGAAGATAAAATCCATGACGGCGGCAAAGATAGACGCTCTGCGGGGGCATAGCCCTGTCCGAGAGAAAAAGTCCCGGCACGTGCTGCGGACCGTGCTGCTGGCGGCGGCGTTCGCGGCGCTCTTGTCCGGCACGGCCTACGCGGTGTACCAGCGGACCATGGACGACCGGGTGCTGGAGGGCGGACGCTTCATGACGGCCCAGGACGGCAGCGCCATCGTCCAGTACAGCGCCGTGGGCGGCAATGCCGACGCCGAGGTCATGGACCAGCCCGTTGAGCCTGTTCCCACAGGCGCGGCGCAGTACGCCGCCTGGTCCGGCGAGAAGGGGACCTATTACAGCTCCATGGGCAAGAATCGGGAATACGAGGCCCAGAAGGAGTGGGCGGAGTTTTACTTCAGCGACGTGCCCCTGGACGCACGGGACCTGCTGGACTACTCGGACCCCCACCGGCTGATCTATGGCGTGGGCTATGGGGTGCTGGCGGACAAGCTGGACGAGATCGCGGAAAAGTACGGCCTGCGGCTTTTGGAGCGCTTGGCGTTATATGACACGGAGCGGGAATTTTTGGACGCCCTGGCTTTGGACAGCTTCTATCCAACGGCGGAGGACGAGGACGAACGGCACACCTTCCAGGTCTACGACGACGGAAGCTTTGAGGCCAGCGGCCTGAGCATGGCCCGGCCGGATGGCGGCGAGGCGCTGGGCTTCAACGTGATCCGGGCGGTCCGGGGTACTCTCACGGATTTTCTGGTCCTGGGCGGGGACCCGGCTCTGGCGGACTTTGAGACGTACACCACCAGTTCCGGTACGGAGGTGGACATCGCGTTGGAGCAAGTGGGCTCGTTCCTGTTCGCGGACATGGAAAACTGCCACGTGACCTTCTGGTTCTATCCGGGCCGGCGGGAGGGCCTGACCCTGGCGGAGCTGGAGGCCGTGGCGGACAGCATCGATTTTATTGCCCTGGACCAGATCAACGCGCCCGCCGTGGCGGAAAACGTGGCCGCGGGCATGGAGCAGAACATGCGGGATAACCCAAGCTCTTACCGGGACATCACCGAGCCGATACAGGGCGTTTACGACGATCTGGGGGACTATTCCCTGGACGGTCTGCTGCCGGCGGGGTGGGCGTTCACCCAGTCCTATGTGAACGCGGTGGAGGACCAGGCGCTGTACCGGGCGGGCCTGGACAGTACCGCGCCCACGCCGGGGCCGGCGGACTATTATGACAGCGTGAGCCTCAACTACTACCGGCCGGACAGCGGCGAGAGCTATGACACGGACAAGTGGGCGAGCCTGACCTACGAGCGGTACTGGGGCGACGCGGACAGGACCGTGCTGCAAAACGCCACGGCATTTGCCAACCGGCGGGTCACGTCCACCACCTGGCCGCTGACCGCCGGAATGGACATGGAAACGTGCACCGTGGGCGGCTATGAGGGGTACTACGCCGTGCCGGACCACTTCGGCGGACGGGTGGGCGCTACAGGGACCTATCTGACATGGTACGACACGGACAAAGAGCTGCTGTTCACCCTGGCCGCGCCTATGCCGGAGTTCAGCGTGGAGGATACGTTGGCGCTGGCGGAGGAATTTGAAAAGGGGATAAAGTGACCGCTTGGAAAGCCTCCCCTGTGTAAGGGGAGGTGCCGAGCGGAGCGAGGCGGAGGGGTTGTTACCGTGCTTTTAAGTCTGGTAACAACCCCCCAGTCATGCTGACGCATGACAGCCCCCCTTGCACAGGGGGGCCGTTCGATAAGGTAAGATTTAGATTATCTCTCCCCCAGTCTCGTCGGAGCACGCATGGCTAGGCCGGGATTCGCCGCAAGCGGCCAATCCCGGATAGCCCGCGGCTCCTCCTCTCCCCAAAAGGCAAGCGTGCCTTTTGGGGGCCCCGAAAAGGCGCTGACAGCCCCCTCGTCAGAGGGGGCCGCGCTGCGGCGCGAGGGGCAATCCCCCCGCCCGCCGATGGCGGGCACCCCCCTTTGACAAGGAGGGCTTTTATTTGTTCTTTACACACTTAAAAATATCCTGTACAATATCCCGCGAAAGGCGGGATGGGCATGAACAACGCCGTTGTGACGCTGAAAGAGGGCCAGGGGCGGGCCTTAAAGGCCGGCGGGCCGTGGGTATATGATAACGAGGTCGCCTCCATTGAGGGGTCCTGCGCCGACGGGGATATCGTGGACGTACGCGATCATCAGGGGAAATTCCTCTGCCAGGGATTTATCAACCGGAAATCTAAGCTGCTGGTGCGGGTGATGAGCCGGGACGAGAGCGCCGTCATCGACAGGGACTTTCTGCGTATGCGGGTGCGAAACGCCTGGGAATACCGGAAAAAGACCGTGGACACGGCCTGCTGCCGGGTGATATTCGGAGAGGCGGATTTTCTGCCGGGGCTGGTGGTGGATAAGTTCGCCGACGTGCTGGTGGTCCAGTCGTTGGCCCTGGGCATCGACCGGTTGAAATCGACCATTTTGGAGCTGCTGCTGGAAATCCTGGCCGAGGACGGGATAAGCATCCGGGGCGTGTACGAGCGCAGCGACGCGCCGGTCCGGGAGCGGGAGGGTCTGCCGCTGGTCACGGGGTTTATCGGGGGCCAAAACTTCGACACAAAGGCGGAGATCGTGGAAAACGGGGTCCGGTATCTGGTGGACGTGGCCGAGGGGCAGAAGACCGGATTTTTCCTGGACCAGAAATATAACCGCCGGGCCATCCGGCCACTGTGCCAGGGCGCGAAAGTGCTGGACTGCTTCACCCACACCGGGTCATTCGCCCTGAACGCGGCCCAGGCCGGGGCCAAAAGCGTGCTGGCCGTGGACGCGTCGGAGCTGGCCATTGCACAAGCGCGGGAAAACGCCGCGCTGAACGGGCTGGATGACCGGGTGACGTTTCAGTGCGCGGACGTGTTCGAGCTGCTGCCGGAGCTCATTCGCAAAAAGGAAAAATTCGACCTGGTGATACTGGACCCGCCGGCCTTCGCCAAGAGCCGGGGGGCGGTGAAAAACGCGGTGAAGGGCTACCGGCAGATCAACCTGCGGGCGCTGCAATTGGTCAGGGACGGCGGGTATCTGGCCACATGCTCCTGCTCCCACTTCGTGGACGCGGCGCTGCTGGGCCAGACGGTGCGACAGGCGGCCAACAATGTGCGCAAGCGCTTAAGGCAGGTGGAATTTCGCACCCAGGCGCCGGACCACCCCATCTTATGGGGCGCGGAGGATTCGGATTATCTCAAGTTCTTCATTTTCCAGGTGTGCGCGGAGCACTGAAAGGAGCGGCATATGTACGAACTGAACATGCTCACGGAAAAATGCGGCTATATCCAAAGCCCCGCCAAGGCCGGACTGGTGCGCTTAAATGACGCCGAGGTCTGCCTCATCGACAGCGGAAGCGACAAGGACGCGGGCCGAAAGATACGGCAAGTTCTGGACGCAAAGGGCTGGCACTTGAGGGCCATTTACAACACCCACTCCCATGCCGACCACATCGGCGGGAACAGATATTTGCAAAACCAGACCGGGTGCAAAATTTACGCCCCCGGCATCGAGTGCGCCGTCACCCGCCACCCGGTGCTGGAACCGGCGGGGCTATATGGCGGCTGGCCGGGGAAGGACCTGCGGCACAAGTTTTTGATGGCCCAGGACAGCGACGCGCAGTATCTCACGCCGGAGGCGCTGCCGGAGGGCTTTGAGATGCTGCCTCTGCCCGGTCACAGCTTCGACATGGTGGGCTTTCGCACGGCCGACGGCGTGGCGTACATTGCCGACTGCCTGTCCAGCCGACAGACCCTGGACAAGTACCGGGTGGGGTACGTCTGGGACGTGGGGGCCTATCTGGATACGCTGGAACGGGTCAAGACTATGGACGCGGCTATCTTCGTCCCGGCCCACGCGGACGTGACGGAGGACATAGCGCCGCTGGCGCAGGTCAACATCGACGCGGTGCACGCCGTGGCGGAGGATATTTTAGACGTGTGCAGGACCCCGGCTTCTTTTGAGGCGGTGCTGCGGGCGCTGTTCAACAAATATGAGCTGGTCATGACGTTCGAGCAGCACGCGCTGGTGGGCAGCACGGTCCGGTCGTATTTGGCGTGGCTGAAGGATACGGGACGGCTGACGGCGGGATTTGAGGATAATACGATGATGTGGGCGAGGAGATAACCTGTCTCTCCCCCAGTCGCCGCCGAAAGGCGGCGACAGCCCCCTCGTCAGAGGGGGCCTTTGAATAAGGAAAATTCATTGGAAAAAGCCTCCCTCTGACGAGGGAGGTGGCGCGGCGTAAGCCGCGACGGAGGGAGAGAAACATTAGAATCCAGCGCGTCTCCGGCTGTGCCGGAGACACCTTTTTGGTTTTTGGCAATTTGGGCGGGGGCGGCATAGGATGGCGAGAGGTGATGGAAGATATGGACTTTACCCTGCTGGGGACCGATCCCCGGTATATGTACTTAAAGCGGCGGCTGGAGGTGGATGGCCACCGGCTCACGCCCGACAGCGCCAATCAGATCGCGCCGCCGTCCTGGCGACAGGGGGTGCCCTATTACCGGGACGAGATATACGTGATAGAAAACGCCGCCCTCACCGCCGAGGGGGCGTTGGAGCTGCTTATGCGCCGGTCCAACCGGGGCCTGGCGGGTATGGAGGTGCTGGTGGCCGGCTTCGGGCGCATCGGGGGCTTTCTGGCCGGGATGCTGGGCGCGCTGGGGGCTCATGTGACCGTGGCTGCCCGGAGCGAAAAGGCCAGGGCCGCCGCCAGAGCCAGGGGCTTCGCGGCGGTAGACATGGAGCACATACCGGCCAGCTTCGACGGCGTGGTGAACACGGTCCCGGCCCCGGTGCTGCGGGGCGACTACGGCGGGGCGCTGTGCATCGACGTGGCAAGCGCGCCCGGCGGGTGGGCCACGGACGCGCCGGTGCTGAAAGCGCCGGGACTGCCGGGGCTATACGCCCCCAAGGCCGCCGCAGACGTGATGGCGGAGGCCATATATCGGGTCATGGAGGAGGAAAACGAACGTGGATAAAATTCGTCTGGGGCTGGCACTGACCGGCTCTTACTGTTCCTTTGAAAAGCTGGCGGCGGTGCTGCCGGCGCTGTGCGGCCAGTTCGACGTGACGGCCATATTCAGCGAGAACGCCCAGAAGGACAGCCGCTTCGGCGCGGGGGAGAAGTGGATGGAGCTTTTGGCCCAGGCCACTGGCAAGGCGCCGGTCACCAGCATACAGCAGGCCGAGCCGCTGGGGCCGAAAAATATGATCGACGTGCTGGCCATCGTGCCCTGCACGGGCAATACGCTGGCAAAGCTCAGCCGGGGCGTGACGGACACGGCCGTGACCATGGCCGCCAAAGGGCACCTGCGAAACGGCAAGCCGCTTCTCATCGGCGTTTCCACGAACGACGGGCTGGGCGCGTCGGCGGAGAACATCGGCCGGCTTCTGGTGCGCAAGAACATCTACTTCGTCCCCTTCGGCCAGGACGACCCGGAGAAAAAGCCCGCCAGCCTCAGCTGCGCCTATGACAAAATAGCGCCCGCCGTTTGCGCCGCCTTCCAGGGGCGGCAGCTCCAGCCGGTGCTGGTGTGAGGGTCCTGTCAGGGATCGGTATCAAGGCCCGCCGGGGGCGGAAAGCCTTGCGGCGGGCCCGCAAACTTGCATTATCGGGGCTTTTGTGGTATGCTTTCCGGGAACTATCCCCAGGAGGCGTCGCAATGTCCCAGGTCGAAAAAAAACAGAGGGAACGCCACGCGCTGTCACCGGGCCAGAAAATTTTGTTCGTGGCCGCGCTGCTGGTCGTGTTCGGGCTGTGCAGCACGGTGTTCCTGGACCTGCGGTCCATGGAGAAGGCCAACGCCGCCCCGGCGGATGTGTCCGACTGGCCGAACCCCGTCACCGCCTACCTGATGGCGGACGAGGGGCAGCTGGCCACGACCTTTTATAACGAGGGCCTGGCCCCCGCCGGGGAATATGGCCGGGGCACGCCCATACAGATGGAGAGCTGGGAGCCCTTCGTGGCGGAGAACGGCCGGGAATATTACCACGTGTTTTTGGACGGCAAAATGGGCTATGTGCCCTGCTCCAACGTGACGGACGACCAGTCGGCGCTGCTGCAGGAGTCCAGGGTCTACGTCCGGTCCACGGTGCATATGCTCCAGGACTTCAACGATATCGCCATCGGCCCGCTGGCCCAGAAGGGCACGCTGCTGCAGGTGGTGGGCTATGA
>CANQKA010000013.1 GCA_947624395.1 uncultured Oscillospiraceae bacterium | reverse complement strand
ATGGAGCTGGTAGACGGACTCGAACCCCCGACCTGCTGATTACAAATCAGCTGCTCTACCAACTGAGCTATACCAGCCAATCTTCTCAGCCGTTGAACTATACCATAAAACCGTCCGCTTGTCAACGGCAAAATGCGAAATTTCCCCGCCGCATAGGACGGCCCCGGCTGGGCATACGATTAGGAAAAAGCGCAGTTGTGGGAGGGAGCGTATGACAGAAAACCCATCGATACGCCGGGCCTACGGGACCGCCGCGGCAAGGGACCCGGGCGAGACCGGCTTTTTGCAGGCCCTGGAGACATTTTACGGCGCACTGGCGCCCTTTTTGGAGGCGCGGCCCCGATACGCGGCCGCAGGGCTATTGGAGCGGCTGGGCGAGCCGGAACAGGCCGTCTGCTTCCCCATCCTCTGGACCGACGGCCGGGGTCTGCCCCGCCAGGCCAGGGGGTTCTTCATCCAATACAGCACCGTTCTGGGTCCATGCCGGGGCTCTGTGCTGTTCCGGACCGGCCTGGACATGGCCGCGGCCAAGGCCCTGGCCCTGGAATCTACGCTGGAGCACAGTCTGACGGGGCTGCCCCTGGGCGGCGGTTTTCTGGGTGCGGACGTGTCGCCGGCGGGCTGGGACGACGGGGAGAGCCGCCGGTTCTGCCAGGGCTTTATGCTGGCGCTTTACCCCTTTCTCCCCCGGTCTTTCCGGCCATTAGACTGGGCGGGGCTTATTCACCGCCGTGAGCTTGACTACCTGGCCGGACAGCATGAGCGTCTGGCCGCCATGGACCCATGCCTGCGGGGTCTTTCGATCCCGCCGGAGCCGGAGCTCATGCCCCGCCAGCAGGCCACGGGCCACGGCCTGTGCGCCTTCGCGGAATTGACGCTGCGGCACATGGGACTGCCAGCCCTGGAAAGCCGGACCGTACTGATCGCCGGCCGGGACGGTCCTGCGGCCTGGGCCGGTGAGCGGGCTGCCCGCATGGGCGCGCAGGTGATCGCCCTGGGGGATGCCTCCGGGTGTTTATACGCCCCCGACGGTCTGCCCCTGGCCGTACTGCGCAAAGTTGCCGCCCAGCCGGAGCTGCCGCTGCTGCTGTGGGCCATCCGGGCACCAGGCGTGGAATACCGGCCCGGACCCGGCCTGTGGGACATCCCGGCGGAGCTGGTGTTTCTCTGCGACGGCCACGCACGGCTGGACGTGGAGGACGCCCGACGGCTGGTGGCCCGCCATCCGACGGGCGTGTTCGAGGCCGTGCCCCGCTCCTGCACCGCGCTGGCCGCACGGGTACTGGCAGCCGGCGCCGTTCCCTACAGCCCCGCCATCGCCTCCGGGGCCGGCGGGGCATTGATGGCCTACCGCCGGCGGGACGAACCTTGCAGCCAGTGGGAGGCGGCGCGAGTGCTGCGCGCCGGCATGGAGAGCGTGTTCCGCACCGTGTGGGACGAGGCCGTTCTGGCCGGCCGCCCAGGCGACCTGGGCGCCGGAGCCCGTATCGCCGCCTTCCGCCGTCTGGCCGACGCCATATTGGCAAAGGGGTTGTGAGAAAGAATCGCGGCGCCAGCCGCACAGTTTATGGCCCCCTTGTTAAAGGGGGCTGGCTCCGGCGTTAGCCGGAGACTGGGGGATTGTCCTTCGTCCAACAGCAATCCCCCCGAGCCGCCTTGCGGCGGCCCACCCCCTTTGACAAGGGGGTTTTCAATAGTAACAAAAATTTTGAAATAATGTCAATAAATTACAAAAACTCTTGCAATTATTACAAAACGGTGTTATTATCTCTCCATATGGAAGGAGGTCCTTCACCGTGAACCACTCAAGAGCGCGCCGGTGGCTGCGACGGGGTATGGGCGGGCTGCTGGCGTTCGTGCTGGCGGCGAGCCTGTTTGCCCCCTGCGCCGGCGTTCAGGCGCAAGCGGCCACCAGCAAGGAGATCCAGAAGGAGATCGACGACCTCAACGGCCAGAAAAACGAGATACAGGGCCGGATGAACGAGATCCAGTCGGAAATCGACAGCCTGGATTATGAGAAGGCCAACACCCTGGAAAAGAAAGAGATACTGGACCAGCGGAACATGCTGGCCCAGGAGGAACTGGACGTTATCCAGGAGCAGATCGACATCACCGACGGCCTGATGGAGAGCGTGCGGGAGGACCTGGAGGACGCCCGCCGTGAAGAGGAATACCAGAAGCAGCTCTGGATGAGCCGTCTGCGGGCCATGGAGGAGAGCTCCGACGTGGGCTATCTGGAGGTGCTGTTCGACGCCACCAGCTTTTCTGACCTGCTGACCCGGCTGGACATGGTCAACGAGGTCATGGACTATGACGAGTCTCTGGAGCAGCAGTACATCGCCGCCCGCCAGAAGGTGGAGGTCCTGGAGGCCCAGGCGGAGACCATGTTCAAGGAGAACGAGGCCCGCCGCACGGAGCAGGAGGCCAAGAAGGCCCAGCTGGAAGCCGACATTGCGGCGGCCTGCGCGCTGATCGCCAGCATGGAGCAGGACACGGCGGACTATGAGGCGGTCCTGGCCCAGGAGGCCGCGACCCAGGCGGAGATCCAGGCGCTCATCATCGACAAGGAGAAAGAGCTGCAAGCGGCCAAGGCCAAGGAAGAGGCGGCCCGTCTGGCGGCTCTGGCAGCCCAGCAGGCGGCCCTCGGCCTCAGCGCCAACACCGCCAATTATGTGGCCGACGGCACCACCTGGATGATGTGGCCCAGCTACACCAAATATCTCACCAGCCGCTTCGGGCCCCGGTATCTGTCCCTGTACGGCTATGTCCGCAGCCACAACGGCGTGGACATCGGCGCCAGCTACGGCTCCGCCATCTGGTCGGCCGCCGGCGGCACGGTGGTCAGCGCCGGCTGGAACGGCGGCTATGGCAAGTGCGTAATCGTCAACCACGGCAACGGGTACACCACCGTATACGGCCACATGTCCCGCATCGCCGTGAGCGCCGGCCAGAGCGTGAGTATGGGTTCGGTGCTGGGCTACGTGGGCTCCACCGGCAACTCCACCGGCCCGCACCTGCACTTTGAGATACGGGCCAGCGCCACCGCCACCCCCATCAACCCCATGGCGTTTACGTATTTCTCATAAACCAAATGTTTCTCTCCCCCAGTCAGCGCAAAGCGCTGACAGCCCCCTCGTCAGAGGGGGCCTTTTTATATGGAAAATTCATTGAAAAAAGCCTCCCTCTGACGAGGGAGGTGGCGCGGCGCAAGCCGCGTCGGAAGGAGAGACTTATTATTTCAATCCCGTCTTTCCCAATCGTTCGCGTAGCACTCCCGAAACCGGGCGGAGAAGGCCGGCGGCTCGCCGTGGGCGTACAGGTGGGAGATGTCCCCGAATGCGTTTACCCGGAAGATGGCCGCGCCGGGGCGGCGTTCCTCGGTGGTCACGGTGGTGACGGAGCTGGGCGCGGCGCACATGCCGTTCCACAGCACCATGGCCGACGCGCCCAGCAGATGGCTCAGCATCACGCACTCCACCCCAAAGTGGCAGAAGAACACCAGCGCGCCGTTATTTGCCCGCTCCGCCCGGTAATAATTTCCATCCCGGCGGTAGCCGTGCTCGGCCAGAACCGCATCCAGCCCTTCGGCCACCCAGCGGGCCTCTTGCCCCACGCCGGCCTCGGCCATCGCCGCCGGCTCGGACCACCTGTCCTTATCGTAAAACCTTGGCTCCGCCGTCCAGTCCTTTGGCAGCCAGTCCCAGGCCACGTTCCGGTGCTCGGGGCAGTCGGGCCGGTAGATATAGGCGGCAAACTCCCGCAGCCAGGGTTTTTCCTCGCAGGGCCACCCGGTCTTTTCCAGGGTGGGCGCGGCCGTGGCCTTTGCCCGACCCAGCGGGGATACGTAGCAGCCGCGCACGTCCGTGAGCTTCGCCAGCCGCTGGGAGAGGTATTCGGCCTCCCGGAAGCCCTTTTCCGTCAGGGAATCGCGCTCATAATCCGGGTCCCCGTGTCGGACGATGATGAGTTTCATAGGCAACAGTCCCTCTCACGCGATCTTATCATGTGTATGCTTTGTCCGGTGCAGCACCCGCAGAGACCGGCGGCGCTCATAGCGCCGGTAATTCTCCCGGCCACGGCGCAGCCGCCGGATGCACAGCGCGCACGCCGGCAGCAAAAATATATCCGCGCAGACCCAGGCCGCCGGTGAGGCAAAGCACGCCGCGCCGTACCCGAACGCAGGCACGAACCAGCGGCCCACCACCATCCGGGCCACCATTTCCAGCGCGCCGGACAGAATGGCCAGCACGCTGTACCCCATTCCCTGAATGGAAAAGCGCACGATGTTCACCAGCGCCAGCGGGAAGAAAAACGCCGTGCTGGCCCGCACGTACTGGCTCACCAGCGCCACCAGTGTGGCAAGCTGTTCCCCCTCGCCGGCGTCTATGAACAGCATGGCGCAGGCCGGCGCGAAGGCCAGCATCGCCCCATAGGCCACAAGCCAGTAGCCAAAGCCCAGGGCCGAGCAGTCCCGCACGCCCCGGCCCAGCCGGTCCAGCTTGCCCGCGCCCACGTTCTGGCCGCAGTAAGTCGCCATCGCCGCGCCCATGGCGTCGTAGGGGCAGGCCAGGAACCCGCCTAGCTTGCTGCCCGCGGCCGTGGCCGCCACGTACAGGCTGCCCAGGCCGTTGACGGCCGATTGCAGCACGATGGCCCCGATGGCCGTGACGGAGTACTGAAGCCCCATGGGCACACCCATGACGCACAGATCCCGGCACAGCTTCCCGTCCAGACCACGCTCCTGGCGCGTGATGCGCAAAACGGGAAAGCGACGGCGCACATACCAAAGGCATGCCAGGCCCGACACGGTCTGGGACGCCACCGTAGCCACCGCGGCCCCGGCCACTCCCATGCGGGCCCATAAAATGAGCGCCACGTCCAGCGCGATGTTCAAAAGCGACGACAGCGCCAGAAAATACACCGGCGTGCGGCTGTCCCCCAGCGAGCGTATCACCCCCGCCAGCAGGTTATAGAGATACGTGGCGGGGATACCGGCGAAAATGATGAAGATATAGCGATAGGCGTCGGCGAATATATCCGCCGGCGTGTGCATGGCGGTCAATATTCCGCGGCACAGCGCGCAGGTCGCCACGGTCATGACCAGCGCGAACAGCACCGACAGATACGCGGCGTTGGCCACATACCGGCGCATGGCGCTGTGCTCCTTTGCGCCCATTTCCCGGGCCACAGGGATGGCGAAGCCGCTGCACACGCCGATGCAGAAGCCGATGATGAGAAAGCTGATGGACCCGGTGGCGCCCACCGCCGCCAGGGCCTGGGCCCCCAGCAGCTTGCCCACGATCATGGTGTCCACCATACTGTATAGCTGCTGGAACAGCATCCCAAACAGCGTAGGAACGGCAAAGCCCAGAATAAGCTTCATGGGACTTCCCGTCGTCAAGTCCTTTGTCATGGAAATACCCCCTTTCCTTGAGGCAGGCACATTATAGATGCCGCGCCCGGGGATTTCCAGTTGAAAAGTATATGATTTTTCCCCGTGCATTACGGTTGGATTTGAGCGATTTGGCACATCTCCGACTAAAAGCCCCCCTTGTCAAAGGGGGGTGGGCCGCCGAATGGCGGCTCGGGGGGATTGCTGTTGGATGAAGGACAATCCCCCAGTCATGCTGACGCATGCCAGCCCCCTTTCACAAGGGGGCCTTTCCATAAGGAAAAGATATTTAATTTACGCGCTCACCTGGAAACGTTATTGTCACCGTGAGCCGGCCGTCCTCGTACGCGGCGGCGACGGACCCGCCCATGCGCTCGGCCAGGGTCCGTGCGATGGCGAGACCAAGCCCCGTGGACTCCCGCGCTGCTTCCAGGGAGAAAAACCGGTCGAACAGCCGCCCCACCTGCACCGGGTCCAGACCCGGCGCGGCGTTGGAAAACGATACGGTCCCGTCAACTGTAAGCGCGATATGCAGGTCACCGGCGCTGTATTTGATGGCGTTGGAAAAGAGATTGGCGAAAATGCGGCTCAGCCCCGCCCGGTCCAGGGTGCGGATGACATGCTCTTCCGGCAGGTCGATGACCGGCTCGATGCCCCGCTCCGTCAGCGCGGCGTAAAACCCGGCGGCGGCCTCCTCCAGAGCGGCGTTCATGTCCACCGGCTCCAGGGTGCCGTCCCCGTCCGTGGACAGTATCACGGAGTATCGGAAGAGCTCTTCCGTCAGCGCCTTCATGGCCTCGGTCCGCTCGGCGATGGTGGCGAGGTACCGCCGGGCGTTGTCGCTCATATCCTCCCGCTCCAAAAGCGCCAGATACCCGCATATGGCGGTCAGTGGCGTGCGCAGGTCGTGGGACACGTTGGTCACGGCGTCCTTGAGCTCCCTGTCGCCCTGGCGGTACCGCAGCCGCTGGGTCCGCAGGGCGCGCAGCTCCCGGTTCAGCCCCGCCGCCAGACGGCGCATCTCCCTGTCGGAAGTGGACAGGGAGATCAGGGTATTGGTGTCCTCCGAGAGCTTTTCGGAAAGCTCCCGCAGCAGTTCCCGCGCCGCCCGACGCATGGACAGAATTTTCCCGCCCAGCGCCAGGGCAACGCCGGCCAGTATGACGCACGCCACGGCCAGCACCGCCATAAATACACCGCCTTTATTTGATGTCTTTCCTCTTAAACAGCGCCAGAGCCAACCCCGTGACCAGTACGATCTCGGCCAGAGAGCACAGGGGCATGGTCCATGGTACGGCGAAGTTCCCCGGGTCCACGGCCAGGAACACCTGCGTAGCTGGCAAAATATGCGCCAAAGCCCTCAGCGCCGCCGGGGGCTTTGACGGCGGGACGTACACGCTGAGCTCCTGAACGGGACCGTCCCCCGCCGGCAGGGGCAGTTCGCCCTCCGCGGGCTCCACAGGGTCGTATTCCACCGTCCAGTACCCGGCGTATGCCTGCATCTCGTCGTACACGGCCGAAGCCGCCATGACGCCGCCCAGCACCAGAAACACCAGCGCCAGGGCCAGCACGGCCCGCTTGTGCACCAGCATACACAGACAGACCATCACCGCCGCCGTCGCCGCCGAGGCCAGCACCACGGTGACGATGGCCAGCGCCCCCTGGCCGGGAGTATAGCGCCCGAATGGATATAACCGGGCGGTGACGAGTATGCCGGGGCTGGACAGGGCCAGAAACAGCCCCATTACCGCCAGCGCCGCGACCAGCGTGGCCAGATAGATCGCCTCCCGGCTGTGTCCTGCGGCCAGCTTATTGCGCATGGTCCCGTCGGCGTATTCCGCGCCGAAGAAGAGGCTGAACACCGCCGCGCAGCATATGGGCGGCACCACGGCCAGTCCCGCGGCGTTGGGGAACCACAGAAGGGCCCCTGACGCCGCCGAGGCCGCCGTACCAAGCCAGAACACCGGACTTTTCCAAAGCCTCGCCAGGTGGGCGCGGATGAGATTACCCATATCCCCGCCTCCTTCACCGTATGTCTTTTCGCCGGAACAGGACCAGGCCCAGGGCCGTGGTGAGCGCGGTCAGCCCCGCCGAACAGGCCAGCATCCGTGGCGTGGCCTCCATGTCCATGTACCGGTACGCCTGACAACCGGGCAGCGCGTCGTAGAGAAAGGCCGTAACGGCATCCGCCTGACCCGGCTCGTGAAAGACGAACTGCTGCTCTCCGGCGGCGTTGACGGTCATCTGCATGCCCCCGGCGGTGGCGGTCTCCCAGGCGTCCTGCACCTGCATGGAGACGACAAAGAGGCCCGCCATCAGCAGCAGGAGCACCACCGCCAGCACCGACCGGCGCTGGACCAGCATGCACAGCAAGCCGCACACCGAGCAATACCCCGCCAGCAGCAGCGCCGTCCCGGCAATACACAGCGCCAGGGTCTTCATCTCCGGCGCGGGAAAGCGCACCAGCCAGCGAAGATTGGGCAGCGAGGCCAGCAGCGCCACGGCGTACAGCGCCAGCGCCGCCAGAACGCTGGCCGCCAGGGTCGCCAGATAGATGCTCGCCCGCCCGTGGCCGGCGATGAGCTTATTGCGGATGGTCCCGTCGGCGTACTCCGCGCCGAAGAACAGGCTGCACACCGCCGCCAGAATGATGCCCATCATCAGCCCCGGCCCGCACAGGACCTGGCCCCACAGGCCGGGGCCGGCGGAGCCGCTTTGATATTCCCCGGCAGCTGAGCCGGAAAGGCCCAGGCCATAGGGGACCATGACGGCCAGGGCCAGCCAGAACACCGGGCTTTTCCCGAGCCGCGCCAAATGGGAGCGGATAAGACTTCCCATATCCCCGCCCCCTTATTTCAGGTCCTTCCGGCGGAAGGCGGCAAGGCCCCCGGCGGTGGACGCGAGGAAAATGAGCAGCGAGTAAAGGCACATCCGCACCGGGTGGACCACCATATCGAAGTTATAAAGCAGCGCCTGTCCCGTGGGCAGGAAGTCCGCCGCGAACTGGTAGACCTCCCGCTCCCGGCCCCGGAGATAGCTGGGATTCTCCCTATCCGACTCGGCCAGTTCACCCTCCTCGTTCATCATGACGACATGATTAAACTCCGGTTCCTCCAACCGGCCCTCCAAATTTGCGCCCACGGCCAGCCCCGCCAGCGTGACCAGCAGCAGCGTCACCGCCAAAAGCGCTTTGCGGGATATGAGCATGCTGCCCAGCACGCACAGGGCGCACAGCGCCGCGACCATGAGAAGCTCTCCCGCAATAATCAGCGCCAGCATACCGGGCGCTATCCCCAGCCCTTCGGTGAAGAAATGGCCGACGCACACCACCGGCAGGAAATAGGCCGCGATCATGATAAAGCAGGCGGTGAGGCTCACGACGAGGCCGGAAAGATACACGGCGCTCCGGCTCTTGCCCGCCACCAGCTTATTGCGAATGACCCCGTGCTCATACTCCGTACCCAGAAACAGCGCGCAGAACACGGCGGGCAGGAACACCGCCGCGATGCAGTGGTACCGGCACAGGTCGCCCATAAAGTAGACCACCATGTTGTTCCGGGAGCCGTCCCATGCGCTGTAGCAGACCATGCCGCCCCACGCGGCCATGAACGCCACGCCCAGCCAGAACACCGGGGCACGCCACAGTCGGGCGAACCCGGCCCGCAAGAGTTCACCCACGGCTTCCACCTCCCACCAGGGAGACGAAATAGCTCTCCAAACTCTCGTCCCGCTCCCGCATGTCCAGAAGCTCGCAGCCCTCGCCGGCCAGCGTCGCCGTCAGCCGGGACACGTTCAGCTTTTGGTACACGTCCGCGGTCCGCTCGTCCAGAATTTTATACTCCGCGCCCATGCCGTCCAGCACCCGGGCCAACGCCGCCGTGTCCGTGACCGTGAGGCGCACGCACTTCCGGCACGCAGCCTCCAATTGCTCGGCGGACATCTCCTTCACCATCCGCCCGCCGTCGATGAAGCCGTAGTGGGTGGCGAGGCGGCTAAGTTCGTCCAGGATATGGCTGGATATGAGCACGGTGATTTGACGCTCCCGATTGAGGCGCAATATGAGCTCACGAATTTCAATGATGCCCTGGGGGTCCAGGCCGTTGATGGGCTCGTCCAGCACCAGAAAGTCCGGGTCACCGGCCAGCGCCACGGCGATGCCAAGACGCTGCTTCATGCCCAGGGAGAAATGCCGTGCCTTTTTCTTCCCCGCGTCCTCCAGGCCCACCAGCTCCAAAAGCTCCGGTATGCCCTCGAAAGACGGCAGCCCCAGCACCCGGTACTGCTGCTTCAAATTGTCCGTGGCGGACATGTCAAGATAAATTGAGGGCGTCTCCACCACCGCGCCCATGCGCCGTCTGGCGCGGCTTATGTCCCGGTCCGTGTTCTCCCGGCCGTACAGGACATATTTGCCGCCGGTGGGCGCTTGCAGCCCGCAGATAAGGCGGATGAGCGTTGTCTTGCCCGCCCCGTTTCGCCCCACCAGGCCGTAAATGGCCCCCTTGGGCACGTGCATGGTAAGGCCGTTCAGGGCCGTGAAGTGGCGGTAGCGCTTACATAGCCCCGCCGTGCGTAAGACGTATTCCATCGCATGACCTCCAGTGTTTTGTTGTCCCCAGCATAAACCACCGGAGTAAAGAAAACGGTAAAGGAGAGGGTAAAAGATTTGATCGTCTCTCCCTCCGTCGCGGCTTACGCCGCGCCACCTCCCTCGTCAGAGGGAGGCTGATTCACTACGTGGTACAGAATATGGCCCCCTCTGACGAGGGGGCTGTCAGCGCCTTTGGCGCTGACTGGGGGAGAGATATTAATTCTCCCCTTCCCCTCTCAGCCTGAATCCTATCCCCCAGACGGCCTCCACGCAGTCCCGGCCCGTGATCTGGCGCAGCTTTTTGCGCAGATTGCTCACGTGCATCTTAAGCGAACTCTCCGTGCAGTCCGGCGTATCCAGACTTATCCGGTCCAGCAGCACGCTCTTGGTGAGCACCTGGTCGGGGTTGGTCATCAGCAGCTTCAAAATGGCGCACTCGGTCCGGGTCAAGCGCACGCTCCCGCCCTCGGCGGTGGCGGTGCGGGTATTGGCGTCCAGCTCCAGCCCGGCGGCGGAAAAGTGGGGCGCGTCCGGCGCCGGCGCCTCCCGCAGGCGCACGGCGATACGGGCCAATAGCTCCCCCAGGTCGAATGGCTTTGTCACATAGTCGGCCGCGCCGCCCAGCAGCAGATCTATTTTGTCCTGCACGTCTATCTTGGCGGACACCACGATCACGGGCACGCCCCGGAGCCTGGGCAGCACTTCTTCCCCGGAAAGCCCCGGCAGCATCAGGTCCAGCAGCACCAGATCGGGCCGGACCTTTGGCAGCGCCAAAAGCGCCTCCGTGCCGGAATAGGCCCGACTGACCCGGTAACCCTCCCTTGTGAGCGCCTCGGCCAGCATATCCCCGATGGGCACATCGTCGTCGATTATCAGTATATTCTTCACGGCATAACTCCCTTTATAGTATTATTCCGGGGCCAACGGCCCCGGAATAATGGTTCTTGTCATCTTCAGCCCGCGCCGTTGTCGGCGTTGTTTGTCTGCCCTGCGGCGGTACCGGCCGTGATGATGACGTATCCGCCGTTGCACCAGCCGTAGGCTGTGCCGCTCTCCCCCTGGTAGCTAATGAGGTCCCAGTCGTTTTTCTGGGCCAGGATGGACACGGTCGTGCCGTTGGCGAGCTGGTCGATGGGGTCATAGGTGGTGTTGGGCCCCTTGCGCACCCGCAGATACTCGGAGCTGACGCTGACGGTGCCGTTGGTGGGCGCGGTCACATAGTCCTCCGCCGCGGGCTGGATGTCCAGTCCGGCGGCCATGACGGCGCTCTTGGTGGCCTCGTCGGGATAATCGCTGACGGTCTGGCCGCCGCCGACCTCGCCCGCCTGGGGGATGGAGGAATTGTTGTTTCCCTCGCCCCCGTGGCGGCTGGTCAGCAGCAGCACCGCGATGACCACCAGCAGCACCGCGCACACGGCCACGCATATAAACTCCATCTTCCGCCACTTATCGTCGGTCCACCGGCTGCCGCCGCCGCGTTCCTCGTCCCGGGCTGGGCGGGCCGGACGCGCCGGACGGGCAGGCCGTGCCGGACGGGAAAAACCCCGGCCTCTGCCCCGGCCGCGGGGCGCTTCTTCCTCTTCCTCGTCGTCCCACGCCGGCTCGTCCTCGTCGTAGGCGTCTTCCTCCGCCTCGTCGGGCACGCGCCGCCGGGGCGCGGGCCGCCGGACCGTGGACGTGGGCCGCACGGGCGCGCTCCTGCGGGCCGGCGGGGCCACCTTCACGTCGCTGTCGTCCACATCATCCTCCGGCTCGGCCTCGTCCGGCTCCTCATATTCCTCCCGGACCGGCCGGCGTATGGGCCGCACAGGCGCCGGCTCCGCAGGCGGCGGGCTTTTCCGGGCGGGCTGCTCGGCCTGACCGCTCTGTCTGAGCAGGGAGGCCATCTGCTCCTGGGCAGGGCCGTACCCCGCCTGGGCCGCCTTCACCAGACACTTGGCCGCCAGACGATTCCACCTGGGCTCGTCCGGCTCCTCCTCGCCCCGTTCCAGGGCCCACAGGCTCAGGGCATAGTTCGCTTCCGGGTCACCGGTCTTGGCCCGTTCGATGATCTGTTGCTCTTCCTGTTCTGTCCATTCATTCATCTTATTATGTACCTCCAAATCCCGTGCGCCGGGGGCTCAGACGCTTGTTTACAATCGCACATATAGTTATTATACATGTCCACGGCCACAATTCCAAGTGGTATTGCAAAAAAAGCCGAATTTTTTTGCAATTTATCGAAAAAGCGTTTCTTATTGCTTTTTCGCCCTGCAACCGGTATAATAGCGCCTAGGTGATTTAGAATGAAGAAATTATTGCTGCTTATCAATCCCAACGCGGGCAAGGGCGGGTACCGCCACAGCCTGGGGGAGACGCTGATGAATTTCCACCGGGCGGGCTTTTCCACCACGGTGGCTTTTACGGACAAGCACGGGGACGCGCCGCGCATCGCCGCGGAGATGGCGGAGGACTTTGACCGTATCGTCTGCGTGGGCGGGGACGGCACACTGAGCGAGACGGTGTCCGGCCTGATGCAGGCCCAGCGCCGGCCGGTGCTGGGGTACATCCCCATGGGCACCACCAACGACTGCGCCACGTCCCTTGGCCTGAGCCACGACCCAGCCCTGGCCTCCCGCACGGCGGCCGCCGGCCAGCCGGTGGCGCTGGACGTGGGCCGGTTCAACACCGAAAAATTCTTCACCTACGTGGCGGCCTTCGGCGCCTTCACGGAGGTCTCCTACCAGACCCCCCAGGACCAGAAAAACGCCCTGGGCAAGTTCGCCTACTTTCTGGACGGCGTGACCCGTCTGCCCAACCTGACCCACCGGTGGGCCAAGGTGGAGCACGACGGCGGCGTGCTGGAGGGGGACTTCATCTTCGGCTCGGTGACCAATTCCCACTCCGTGGCGGGCATCATCCACCTGAAGGAGGACGTGGGCGTGGCGCTGAGCGACGGGCTTTTTGAGGTCCTGCTCATCCGCACGCCGGAGAGCGTTTTGCAGCTTGGGGCCATCGTGACGGACCTGCTGGGCAACAAGTTTGACCGCGACTACGTCACGCTGCTGCAAAGCAAAAACGTGCGCTTCACCTTCCGGGAGCAGGTGTCCTGGACCCTGGACGGGGAGGACGGCGGCAGCCACAGCGAGGTACTGTGCGAGAACATCCCCCAGGCCGTACAAATCGCGGCAAACCTGTAAAAATCCTACAAATAAGCGCCTCCGGCCGGAAAGCCGGAGGCGTTGTTTATTTCGCCAGGTATTTAAAAAAGGCGCTGTCGGCGTACATAGTCGTCTCAAAATTCAGGGACACGTCCTTGTCGTCCAGGGTGTGCACCGTGTCGTCCTCCAGCAGGACCGTACCCGCCTGACGGACGTTGTATATCCCCCGGTAGATCTCCATCCCCGGCGTCATGAGCCCCACGAGAAACACCCCCAGCAGACACAGCCCCCGGCACTTTTCGCCCAGGGGGAAACTCCGCCAGCGCTCAATGTCGTACATGCCTTCCTCCAGCACGTACACCATCAGCACGAACACGCCCGGTATGGTGGAGCGGGCCGCGAAATCCAGGGACCGGCCTATTCGGAAAAAGGGCAGGATGAACAGCGACAGTGCCACGGCGTAAAACACCGGGTCACGCTTGCGCCGCTTGCACACCAACCAGAGATACACGCCCACGTCCAGCACGTAAAGATGCAGGAACTTGCGCAGATAGATACGCACGCTGTCCTGCAGGGCATACAGGAAGCTCACGCCCGCCGGCCGGTTCGTGATGCCGCTGATGAGCCCGCCGGCGGCGGCGTTGTTGGCGAGGAAGAACATGGCCAGCGCCGGAAACACGGTCAGAAACAGCAGCACGTTCCCCGGCGAGAAAAGCGCCCGGAGCGTCTGGTTTCTCTCTCCTGCCCTGGACTTGCGGACCATGAACGCTCCGGCCCTGACCGCCATCAGGATAACCAGCCCCACAAAGGGGAACGGCCCGCACAAAAAGCAGCACACGCCCCAGAACATGTAGCACCGGGGGTCCGCCTCGAACAGCACGTTCATCACGATCAGCCAGGGGATGACCGCCTGGTTGAACACCCAGTAAAGGCAGGTGGTCATGGAGCTGAACTGATAGTCCTTGCGCCACCACTCGAAATGCAGCACGTCGGCGGCGGTGACCTCCCGCCACCGGTCTGTGACCCATGCGCCCACCGCGTCCATGCCGCTGAAGCCGATGAAGACGACAAGGCACAGTATCTTTTTCCAGGGCTTGTCCGCGCCCGTATAGACCATCAGGTCCAGGGCTATCAGCACCAGGGCAAAGCTGGTCCACAGCCACAGCAGTATCCGGGCCACGACCCAGCCCACGCCCTCGCCGAACAGGGCGAAAACGGGCTTGGACAGCGCCGCCGGCACCAGCCAGTGGCCGATATAATAGGTCAGCGAGGTCATCTTCTGCTCGTACACCACCGGCCAGGTGTGGGTGATAAGGTCCCGGTAGATGGCGTTGCGCATGCCCCAGTCGGAGCTCTGGTAAAAAAAGCCATTCAGGCCCCCCAGCCAGCCCCACAGCAGTATGACGGCCACCAGCGCCGCCAGCCCCACCGGGGTGAATGTGACGGTCCTGTCCCGCCCCGGCTCCACGGCCCGGCTTTTCAGGGCGAAATATCCGGCCGCCAAAAACACCAGCGCGCCCGGGATGGCAAAGACCGGCCTTAAATACCCCAGCAGGAACGTTAAGACCGGCAGCGCCACAGTGACCGCCGTGACCCTTCTGAGCTTGTCGTATGCGAAAGAGATCATGGAAACCTCTCTATCACTTGCCCTTGCGGCGTTTCTGGGGGTGTTTTTTGCACCACAGCCACGCGCACACCATCAAAGCCAGCACCGGCAGACACAGCGCCGACGCCACCGCGCACACGGTCGCCAAAAACCCGCAGACCCTCTCCGGCAAAAGACCGCCGAACGCGCCCAGCCGTACCGCCAGGGCCATCAGCAGCAAATACAGCGACAGGCAAAACACCGCCGCGACCCGCTCCCGCTTGCCCAGCAGCCGGCACAGCCGCTCCCACGCTCCCGGCTCCGGCTCGGGTGGAGGGGGTGGTGGGGGTGGAGGCGGTGGCGGAGGCGGTGGGGGCGGCGCAAAGTGGGCCTGGTAAAACCCCTCCGGGTCGTTCCGGCACTGGACCATCTGCTCCTTTACCTTGTCCGAAAGGCGCAGGGCGCTTCGCAGCTGCTGCTCGCTGAACCGGGCCAGAAACGCCGTCAACTGGGCGTATTCCTGCTCGTCATAGGTCCAGCCGGTCATGTAATGGCGGAATACGCTGTAATAGGCCTTGGTGGCAAAGGCGCTCATCAGCGCCTCGTACTCGGCATTGTCGGGCGGGTACAGGTCCAGGTTCTCGTTCCACCGGGCCAGCATCACGTCCCGCCGCCAGTTCTCCGCCAGACTGGATGAGCTGGCGCTGTTGATGCGCCAGTGGTAAAAGGGCTTGTCCAGCCAGACGATAGCGCCCAGCTTTATATACGCGTCCACGAAAAAGCGGTTGTCCACATACCCGGCCCCCGGCGCCTCCGGGCAGCGCACACCCTGACGGCGCAGCTCGTCGGTCCGATAAATGGCGCTCCAATAGGACGGGTGGATGGCCAGCAGGTGGGGAAACTGGAAGATGGTGAAGGGCTTGCCCGCCGGCACATAGGTATTGACGAACTCCCGGCCCTTGCCGGGTTTGTCATCTTCCTCGCTGCGATAGTTGCAAAACGGCGTCTTGACGATGTTGGCCCCGGTTTCAACGGCACACTTGTACATCGTCTCGTACATGTCCAGGTCAATGAAATCGTCCGGCTCCACCACGGCGATAAACTCCCCCGTGGCCCGGTCGATGCCCCGGTTCACCTTCGCGCCGTAAGACGCGTCCGGGTTGGGCTCATGGATGGTGACGATACGGCTGTCCGCCTGCTCATAGAAGTCGATGATCTGGCGGCACCGATCAGGCTCGCCGTCGTCCACCAGAATGATCTCCAACTCCGCAAGCGTCTGGTGCACGATGCTTTCCAGGCACCGGACCAGATAGTTTTCCACCTTATAGATCGGGACGATGACCGATACCTTCGGCTTTTTCGCTCCAACCGCGCTCATTCGCGCCGCCCCCTCTGCCCTGGTTAAATAACGGTTTATATTAGCATAATTGGCCGTTATATGCAAGCCGTCAGACATTAAAAAGCGTGCGTCCCAAGCGGGACGCACGCTTCATGATCTCGCGCTCTATCTTAATTCAGCGCAATGGCAAGGGAGACGTTGTTCACGAACACATAGGTCGTGGCGGGACGGGGGATGGCGTTGAACTGATTCCGTCCGTTCTCCAGCTTGCGCAGCTTTTCCAGCTTCTTCTCGTGTTTCTTCATGTTGAACATTGCAATTCTTTCCTCGCTTTCCTTTCGATTGCGGCCATATTTTATGCCGGGATTACCTACTTGTCAACAAGGGAATTATACAACATTACAGAAAAAAGCAACCGAATTTTGTCTAATCTACCAAAAGTTGCTTGGCGCCGGGGGCGTATTCCATCAGCTCCAGCCGGTTCCCGTCCGGGTCCGTCAGCCAGAACTGGTATGCCCCGTCGGCCCCCTGGCTGATGGGTCCGTCCGGCGTCAGGCCGTTGGCCAGCACCGCGTCGTAGGCCCGCTCAATGTCCGACGTTTCCAGGCACAGGTGCCGGTAGCCGTAAGCGTCGTTCAGGTCCCGGTCCTGCTTTTTCGGCGCGCCGTAGTCGTAGAAAAGCTCGATGTACTGGTGCGGCGCCACCTCGATGTAGTCTATCCATGGCCGGCCGGCCAGCGCCGCCAGCTTTTCCAGGTCTTTTGGCTCCGCGCCCTCCCGTTCCAGCGCGGCACGCAGGTCCCCCACGGTCAGCGTTGCGGCCTTTTTCAGCCCCAGGCCCTGGGTGTAAAACCGGGTCATATTGGCCCTGTCGCCCACCTGGAAGGCCGCCTGGGTGGTGTAGCGCACCTGGGAGCAGCTCTCGTGGGCCGGGTCGGCCGTCAGAGGGATACGGCCATGGGCGGGGTACTGGGTGAACTGGACCTCGTTGCCGTCCGGGTCCAGCACGGCAAATTCCGTGGAGCCGTCCACGGTGGTGTGCAGGTCCTGGACGAGCTTCACGCCGGCCGCCGCCAGCTTTTCCCGCAGGGCCGCGGCGTTTTCCACCTCATAGTTGAACTTGACAAAGCCCACGTTTTCCCGCCGGTCGTCAATGGTCCGGCTGTTGCCGCCCATGTCGTAGAAAAGCTCCAAAAACTGCCCGTCCGCCAGCTTCATGTACACGATCCATGGCCGGTCCGGGTCATCCCCCAGAAACTCCAGGTAGGCCCGCTGGCCCGCCGGTATGTCCCCGCCGTACTGGGCCCGGAGGCTGGCGGCAAAGTCCCCCACCGTCAGGGTGAACTGGCGGCGCATGCCCAGAAGACCCCCGTAAAAGTCCAGCATGGCGTCCATGTTCCGCCCTTGCAGGGACACGTGGCCGATGTTGCGCACGAAAGTCTCCCGCAGCTCCATGGGCGCGGGACGCTCGCAGGTGGACGCCATATCCGCGAAGCCGCCGTCTTCCCCGCCGCGCAAAATGGCCGTCAGCACCTCCAGCACGTGATAGGCCAGGTGTTTGTTGGCCCGGTTTTGCCGCCCATGCAATATGGCGTCAGCCAACTCCGCCGGACCGAGCCCCCGGCAGTTGTCCCCGTAAGCCGAATAATTCCACAGGTCCACGGGTTCGTTGGGCGTATTCCAGTCCGTCACGTTGGGCAAAAACCGGACCGTGCCGCCGAACTGGTTGGGGTCGGTGAGATATAAGATGCCGTCGGTGCCGTATATGGCGAAATGGGCCTGGTCCGTGATATGGCTGTCCGCGTCGATGAGCACGGTGCCGGCCACGCCGCTGGAAAGCCGCAGCACCGCCGCCACGCGGCTTTCGTTGGGCGCGGGCAAGCTCGCGCCGAAGTCCCTGGTGCCGGGGACGGTGTTGACCATGGTATCGTAGGCGTGGGTGGTCATGCCCCCCACCCGCGCCACCGGACCCAGCAGGCTCACCAGCGCCGTGAGATAATACACACCGTAATCATAGAGCACCCCCGCGCCCGGCTGGCGCGTGATGGGAAACAGGCTCAAAAGCACCCGGTTGTCCCGGTTGGCGGCGATGGAAAAGCCGGTCACCCGGCCGATCAAACCGCCGTCGATGGCGGCCCGGGCGCTCTGCCATGCCGCGCCCAGAAACGTGTCCGGCGCCGCGCCTAAATAGAGGCCCTTTTCCTCCGCCAGGGCCAGCAGCTCCGCCGCCTTTTCCGGATCGTCGGTCAGGGTCTTTTCCGTGTACACGTGCTTGCCCGCCAACAGCGCCCGCTTGATGAGCCCGTAGTGGCTGCCCACAGGGGTGAGGATGACGGCCAGCTCCACCCGCGCATCCGCCAGCAGCGCGTCCACCGTGCAGCCTTCCACGCCGTACTCCGCCGCCCGCGCTTTGGCGCTTTCCAAATGGTTCGCCGCCACGCACACCACGTCCAGCTGGGGGAACCGCTCGGTCATGTTCTTGAGATAAATACCGCTGATGGACCCGGCGCCGATGACGCCCACGCCCAGAGTTTCCTTTGCCATTTTCACACGCCCTCCTCGTGCACGGTCAGGTCCCTGACCCATTTATACTTTTTGTAATGCCGGTACACCGCCGGCAGCTTCACCATCTCGTCCAGGTTGATGATGAAAAAGACCGCCAGCACCGGCCATTTCAGCACGAACGCCGCCACACACCCCATGGGCACCGAGTAGCACCACATGGTCACCGTGTCGCAATAAAACCCGAACCGGCTGTCGCCCCCGGCGGGGAACACGCCGTTGATGGTCATCACGTTCATGCTCATGCCCACCATGTTGTAGGTGCACATGATGAGCATCCACTTGAGATAATACGTCGCCCGCTCGCTCAGGTCCGCCAGGGACAGTATCACCGGCGTCACCGCCAGCAGCGCCAGGGCCGAGCACACGCCGCACACCAGCGCCAGATGACACAGCCGCCGGCCATATTCCCGCGCCCGGTCCAGCCGGCCGGCCCCCAGCTCGTTGCCCAGCAAAATGCCGCCGCCAAGCCCCAGGCCGAAGCACAGGCTGCTGAGCAGGTTTTTCACGATGTTGGCGATGGAATTGGCCGCCACCGCGTCGGTGCCCAAGTGGCCCATGATGACCGAGTACATGGTGAAGCCCACGCCCCAGACGATCTGGTTGCCCAGCACCGGCCAGGTGTACTTCCAAAAATCGGCCCGCAGGAGCTTGTCGTCGTGAATTATGTTAACTGTTCGCAGCTTCACCCGGCCAGGGCGGGCTGTCTCCAATACGCACCACACCGCCTCCAGCACCCGGGCCAGCACCGTGGCCAGGGCCGCGCCGGCGATCTCCATCCTTGGCAGGCCGAACAGGCCGAAGATGAACAGGGCGTTCAGGCCGATGTTCGCCACCACACTCATGCAGCTCACCGCGCTGGCGATGCCCGCCCGGCCGGAGTTTTTCAGCGCGGTCTGATAGACCTGGCTCAGGCCCGTCAGCAAAAACGCCGGGGACACGGCCCGCAGATAGACCGCGCCCCGGTCGATGAGGGGCTGTTCGTTGGTGAAAAAGCGCATCAGCCAGGTCGGGGCCAATAGCCCCGCCAGGAAAAACGCCGCCGACAGCGCCGCCGTCACCTTCATGGTATAGGCGAACACCCGCTCCACGGCGCCCGCGTCGCCCTTGCCCCAATACTGGGCCGCTAAAATGGACAGACCCGCGGTCAGCGCCGCCAGGAACATGTTCTCCACAAAGCTCACCTGGCTTGCAAGGCTCACGGCGGACAGGGCGTCCTGGCTCAGAGCGCCCAGCATCAGCGCGTCGGACGCGCTCACCAGTCCCAGCATGATCTGCTGGAACGTGATGGGCAGTATTATCTTTAAAAGCCGCTTGCGAAACTGTGTCCGCTCGTCCATGTTTTATCCGTCACAGGCATTCGCCGTTTGTCTCGATGACCTTGGCGTACCACCGGGCAGAGTCCTTGGGTATCCGCTGGCCGGTCCGGTAGTCCACGTACACGATGCCGAACCGCTCGTTATACCCCTCGCCCCACTCGAAATTGTCCAGGAAGCTCCACTGCATATAGCCCCGCAGGTCCAGTCCTTCCTCCACGGCCTTTGAAAGCTCCAGCAGGTACCGGTGCAGAAAGTCGATCCGCTCCGGGTCGTGGACCTGGCCGTCCATGTGGACCCGGTCGTTGCAGGACTGGCCGTTTTCCGTGATGTAGATGGGCAGGCCGTAGCGCTTGGCGATGTTGGCGGGTCCGTAGCGCATGACCTCCGGCGTCACGGGCCATTTATTGCCCGTCACGGGAAAGCCCGGATAGCGGACCACGTTCTCGCCGTTTTCATGGACCGCGTGGCCGTTATACACGTTCACGCCGATGAAGTCCGGCTTTTCCATCAATTCCCAATCCGACGGGTCCATATGCGCGGCGAAGCGCTTTAAGCATTCCGGCGCGGACTCGTCGTACTTTTTCAGGCAGAGAGGGTCCAGGAAGATGTTGAACGTAAACGCCCAATCGTCCCGCTGCAGATCGAACGTGGCCTTGTAGGCCGCCTCACGGCCGGCGAGGGTATCCTCTTCCGGGTAATACAAGCTCCCGCAGGAGGCCACGCCAACTTCCGCGGCGCCGTCGGCGGCCTTGATGGCCCGGTAGGCGGCGGAGTGGGCCAGACACATGTGGTGGAACACCTGGGCCACCTTTTCCTCGCTGAGCTTCAGCCCCGGCGCGTGCACGCCCACGCCGTAGCCCAACCGGGCGGCGCACTGGGGCTCGTTCAGGGTCATGTACTTTTTGACCCGGCCCTTGAACCGCTCCGCCAGGATACCGGCATAGCGGCCAAAGGCGTCCACGATGGCCCGGTTGACCCAGCCGCCCTTGTCCTGCAGGGCGCTGGGCAGGTCCCAATGGTACAGGGTTATCATGGGCTCGATGCCGTTTTTTAAAAGCTCGTCGATGAGCGCGTCGTAATAGGCCAGGCCCGCCTCGTTCACGGCCCCGTCCCCGTCGGGGATCACCCGTGCCCAGCTGATGGAAAAGCGGTACGCCTGGATATTATGGGCCTTCATCAGGGCCACGTCCTCCCGGAAGCGGTGGTAGCTGTCGCATGCCACGTCGCCGGTGTCGCCGTTTTTGATGTGATGAGCGGCCTTGTCGTGGCAATAATCGTCCCAGATGTTGGGTCCCTTGCCGTCGGCGTCCCAGCCGCCCTCGCACTGGTAGGCCGCGCAGGCCACGCCCCAGAGAAAGTCCTTCGGAAATCGGTTCATACTGTCACCTCAACGTGATATTCTTTTTTGTCCTGCTCCATGGGCACGGTCTTACCAGATACGGCCTTGCCGTCCACGGTCAGGCTGTAAGCGCCGGTGCGGCGCACGTGGATGTGATACACAGCGCCCCGGAAGAGTCGCTGCACCGTGTACTCCGGCAGGCTCTCCGGCAGGCACGGGTCCACGCAAAGCCCCTCCGGCGTGGGTTTTACGCCCAGGATGTACTGGCTCACATTCACGAACGACCAGGCGGCCGCGCCGGTGAGCCAGCTGTTGCGGGCCGCGCCCTCCTCGTAAGACGCCCTGGCCGCCACGGTCTGGGCGTAGCAGTAGGGCTCCGCCTTACGGATGTCGCTGCCCTCCTCCTGATAGGCAGGGCAGGTGCGCTTATAGATATCGAAGGCGTTGTCCCCCCGGCCAAGGACCGTCTCGGCGATGCTGATCCAGGGGTTGTTGTGGCAGAACACGGACCCGTTTTCCTTGTACCCCGGCGGGTAGCTGGTGATCTCCCCCAGCTCCTTGTGATATACGGTGTAACAGGGCGTGACCAGCTCCACGCCGTATTTGCCCAGAAGCCGCTCCCGCACGCTGTCCAGGGCCATTTGCGCCTTGCCGTCAGACTTGCCCACCCCGGCCATGACGCACATGCCCTGGGGTTCGATGTAAATTTGCCCCTCGTCGCAGGTGTGACTGCCCACGGGGTTAGAATAGGCGTCATAGGCCCGGACGAACCAGGCCCCGTCCCAGCCGGCGGTCTCGATGGCCCGCTCCATGTCTTTTACCGCGGCCTCCACCTCGGCCGCCTCGCCGGCCAGACCTCTGGCCCTGCACAGCGCGGCGTACTGCCCGCCGTAGAGTACGAACATACCGGCGATGAACACCGACTCCGCCACCGGCCCCTCCGACGGGCCCGTGGTCTGGAAGCTCTCGCCCGGTTCCTCGGAGAAGCAGTTCAGGTTCAGGCAGTCGTTCCAGTCCGCCCGGCCAATCAGGGGCAGGTCGTGAGGGCCCTTGTGGGTCATGATGTACTGCACGCTCTGGCACAGGTGCTCCATGAGGGGCTGTTCGCTTCCCGGCACGTTGTCGAATGGCGTTGGATGGTCCAAAATGGACCAGTCCCCTGTCTCGCTTATATACGCGTAGGTGCACGCCACCAGCCACAGGGGGTCGTCGTTGAAGCCGCTGCCCACGTCGTTGTTGCCCCGCTTGGTGAGGGGCTGGTACTGGTGATAGGTGCTGCCGTCGGCCCACTGGATAGAGGCGATGTCGATGATGCGCTCCCTGGCCCGACCGCGGGCCATATGCACGAAGCCCAACAGGTCCTGGCAGCTGTCCCGGAAGCCCATGCCCCGGCCCGTGCCGCTCTCAAAGTAGCTGGCGGAGCGGCTCATATTAAATGTGATCATGCACTGGTACTGGTGCCAGACGTTCACCATCCTGTCCAGCACCGGGTCGGTGCTATGAAGCTGATACCGGCCCAGCAGACCGTCCCAGTACGCCGCCAGTTCAGAAAGCGCCGTATCCACCGCCTCAGGCTTGGCGAACTTCTCCATCACCCGATAGGCCGTGTCCTTGCGTATGACGCCGGGGGCGATGAACTTCTTGTCCCGGGGGTTTTGCCCGTAGCCCAGCACGAACACGTAGGTGACCTTCTCACCGGGTGCCAGGTCCGCGTCCAATGCCAGACCCGCCATGGGCGCGCCGCCGTGGGCCACATAGTCGCCCGTTTTGCCCTCCCGGACGGCTTTCGGGTCCGCGTAGCTGCCGAACTGGCCCAGAAACACGTCCCGGTCCGTGTCATACCCGGCCAGAGGCGCGTTAACGCCGTAATAGGCGTAGTGGTCCCGGCGCTCCCGGTACTCGGTCTTGTGGTAGACCACGGACCCCTCCACTTCCAGCTCGCCGATGTTCAGGTTCCGCTGGAAGTTGGTGCTGTCGTCCACCGCGTTCCAAAGGCACCACTCTACCGCCGCCGTGAAGCGCAGGGTTTTGGGCTTGTCGGTGGTGTTTTTGAGCGTCACCCGCTGGACCTCGCAATCCTCCCCTATGGGCACCAGGAAGGTCATCTCCGCGCTCAGACCGTCCTTTTCCGTCTCAAAGACGGTATAGCCCAGACCGTGGCGGCACAGGTACTTGTCCAGCTGCACGTCCGCCGGGTGAAACGCAGGGCTCCAGGCGGGCTTGCCCGCCTCCTTTATGTAGAAAAACCGGCCTCCCACATCCGCCGGCACGCTGTTGTACCGGTAGCGCAGCAGCCGCTGGAGCTTTGCGTCCCGATAGAAGCAATAGCCTCCCGCCGTGTTGCTGATGAGGGAGAAAAATGCCTGACTGCCCAGATAGTTTATCCAGGGCTGGGGCGTGGCGGGGGTCTCGATCACATACTCCCGCCGCTGGTCGTCAAAGTGTCCGTACCGCATAGCCGGTCCTCCTTGTCGTTTTAAAAATGGGAGGGTCCGCATCGGGGCCCTCCCGCGCTTGTGTTTTGGTACTCTCAGCGGTTCATGGCCTGGAGCATGCCGTTCAGCATTTCCTCGCTGACGGCCCCGCCGCTGAAGCTCATCACGCTCCTGAGGGGCATGTACCGCACCATGGCGGCGCCCATCTCGTCGGTGATGGCCTCCTGGGCCGCGTCGCTGTCCCCGCCGTGCCCGCCGAACATCTGGTTCATGCCGTCCAGCACGGGCTTGATGACCTGCATCGCGTCCGGGTCCGCCAGAATGTCCATGAAGATGGAGTCCTTGGTGTAGTGCTTTTTGACCTTCACCGTGCCCGTGACGGTCACGGTGGCGGCCACGTCGATGGCCCGGGAGGACTGGCCCACCTCGATGGTGAATTCGCCGGTCTCCACGTGCCAGTCGTGCAGCTGCTCGTTCCAGTAGGCAAAGGCCCTCTTGTCCAGGGTGAAGGACACGTCCTTACTCTCGCCGGGGGCAAGCTCGATCTTCTCAAAGCCCTTCAACTCCCGCACAGGCCGGAACACGGAGCTCTCCTTGTCGCCCACGTAAAGCTGCACCACGGTCTTGCCGGCGCGCTTGCCGGTGTTGGTGGCCTTCACGGTGACGGTCAGGGTATCCTCATCGGTGATGTCGTCCGCGCTCAGGCGCAGGTCGGAATAGGCGAACGTCGTGTAGCTCAGGCCGTGGCCAAAGGGGAACGCCACGTCCATGCGCTTTTTGTCGTAGTACCGGTAGCCCACGAACACGCCCTCCCGGTAGTCGGCCTGGTCGGCCTCGCCGCCGTAATAGAGGTAGGAGGGGTTATCCTCCAGCTTGATGGGAAAGCTCTCCGCCAAATGGCCGGAGGGGTTCACGTCGCCGTAGAGCACCCGGACCGTGGCAAGACCCACGGCCTGACCGCCCAGATAAGCCTCCAGCACCGCTTTGACCTTGGAAAGCCAGGGCATTTCAACGGGCGAGCCGTTGTGCAGCACCACCACGGTGTTGGGGTTGGCCGCCGCCACGGCCTCGATGAGCTTGTTCTGGCACGCGGGCATGGCCATATGGGGCCTGTCGTACCCCTCGGACTCGTAGCTGTCGGGCAGGCCCGCGAACACCACGGCCACCTTGGCGGCCTTGGCCGCCGCCACGGCTTCCGCTATCATGTCCTCCGTGGCCTCGTCACGGGCCACGCTGTACCCCTGGGCGTAGGTCACATGCAAGTCCTTGGCCGCGTCCAGTGCGGAGGTAGTCTTGAAAGAGTTGATGTGGCTGGAGCCGCCGCCCTGGAACCGGGGTTTGGCGGCAAACTCGCCGATGAAGGCTACGTTGTCGGCCTTGTTCAGCGGCAGCACGCCATCGTTTTTGAGAAGCACCATGCACTGGCCCGCTATCTCGGCGGAGAGCATATGGTCCGCCTCCATGTCCCAGGGGGTGTCGGGTCTGGCGGTGGCGAAATACTTCTCGTTGATGGTGAGAATACGCTCCACGGCCTTGTCCAGCACGGCCTCGTCCAGCTCGCCTGCCTTGACGGCTTCCACGATCTTCTTGTCGTTGACGCCGCCGGAGGAGGGCATTTCCAGGTCCATGCCCGCGGCCAGACCGGGGACCCGATCGCTGACCGCGCCCCAGTCGCTCATGACGTAGCCCTCAAACCCCCACTCGTCCCGCAGCACTTCCGTGAGCAGCCAGTGGTTCTGGGAGGCGTACACGCCGTTGATCTTATTATACGAGCACATGACGGTCCATGGCTGGGCCTTTTTCACCGCCGTCTCAAAGGCGGGGAAATAGATCTCCCGCAAGGTCCGCTCGTCGGCGTTGGAGCTGGAGCTCATGCGCCGGTGCTCCTGGTCGTTGGCGGCGAAGTGCTTGATGGAGGTGCCCACGTCCTGGCTCTGCACGCCGTTGATATACGACGCGGCCATCTCGCCGGCCAGATATGGGTCCTCGGACATGTACTCGAAGTTCCGGCCGCACAGGGGGCTGCGCTTGATGTTCACCGCGGGGCCCAGCACCACGGCCAGCTTTTCATGCTGGCAGCTGGCGCCGATGGACTGGCCCATCTTATAGATAAGGTCCCGGTCGAAGGACGCAGCCGTGGCGCAGGCGGCGGGCATGCAGACCGCCTTGATGGACTCGTTCACCCCCAGGTGGTCCGCCTTTTCGTCCTGCTTGCGCAGGCCGTGAGGGCCGTCGGACACCATGACGGACTTGACGCCCAGGCGCTCCACGGCCTTTGTATGCCAGAAGTCCAGGCCGGAGCAAAGTCCGGCCTTTTCCTCCAGCGTCATTTGGGAAATGACGTTTTTGATATCCATAGGCTCTTATGCCTCCTGTTTCAGATCGACGGTGGACAGGTCCCACGCCTCGTGGATCTTGGGCACGTCGCTGATAAGCCGCTTGGTATAGGCCGCGTTGGGGTGCAAAATGACCTCGTCCGCCTTGCCGTACTCCACGAACTTGCCGTGCTCCATGATATACACGGTGTCGGAGATGTAGTAGGCCAGGCCGATGTCGTGGGTGATGAAGATGACGGTCATGCCCACCTCGTCCCGCAGGTTCAGCAGCATATCCAGGATGGTGGCCCGGGAGCAGGCGTCCACCATGGAGGTGGGCTCGTCGGCCAGCAGGATCTTGGGCTTCAGCAGGAAGATACGGGCGATCATGAGCCGCTGCATCTGGCCGCCGGACAGCTCAAAGGGGTACTTGTTGGTCAGCTCCTTGAACTCCAGGTTCACGAACTGGCACGCCTCGCTCATCATGTTGAACTTCTCTTCCTTGGAAAGGCTCTTGCCGCCGCGCATGTTGATGCAGTCCAGCAGCACCGTGTCTATCTTCTGGAAGGTGTTGAACGAGGAAAACGGGTCCTGGAAAATGGCCTGGATGCCCTTCCAGTACTCTTTTTTCTTATGGCCGCTGGAGATGTCCCTGGGCTTGCCCTGGAAGAAGATCTCCCCCTCCGTGGCGTTGGAAAGACCCAGCAGCATCTTACTGAGCGTGGTCTTGCCGGAGCCGGACTCGCCCACGATGGACACGAACTCGCCCTCGTGGAATTCAAAGTCCACATGGTCCACGGCCACGGTCTTTTTATCGCCGAAGCCGAAGATCTTGGTCACGCCCTTGCCGGACAGGCACAGAGGCGCGTTTGTGAAATCCTTCTGCACACGGACCGGTTCATTCATGACTGTACGCCTCCTTCAATTCGTCGATGCCCAGCAGGCAGCGATACATGCGCCCCTCGCCGAAGGTCTTCTCCGGGATGGCGGTATAGCGGCAGTCGGCGGTGGCGTACTTGCACCGCTCGGCGAAGCGGCACCCGTCGGGGGGACGCTTCAGGTTGGGGGGCGCGCCGGGGATGGCCGCCAGCTTGTGGCCGCGTGTACCTTCCTCGGGCACCAGAATGGAGCCCATCAGGCCGTGGGAGTAAGGGTGCACCGGGTCGAACACCATCTCCTGGGCGGTGCCCTTTTCCACGATCTGGCCGGCGTACATGACCATGATATCATCAGTCACGTTATAAAGCAAGGGCAGCTCGTGGGTGATGAACAGCATGCTCTTGACGTGGCCGCTCTCCATGAGCTGGCGCATCATCTTGATGACCAGCTTCTGGCTCGTCACGTCCAGGGCGGAGGACGGCTCGTCGGCGATGAGCACCTTGGGGTTCAGTATGGTGCTCACGGCGATGACGGTCCGCTGCTTCATGCCGCCGGACAGCTCCACCGCGTGTTTGTCCAGCGCGTCCAGGGGCAGGCCAACTTCCGCAAACCGGGCCTCGGCCATTTCCCGTATCTCCGCCTTGCTCTTCTTGGGGTCATGGGCGTGTATCACGTCTTCCAGGAAGCGGATGATCTTCTGGGTGGGGTTCAGGGCGTTCATAGCGGCCTGGGGGATATAGGCGATCTCGCTGCCCAGAATGGTCTTGCGCACCGTATCCGGGTCCATGCCGGATATATTCTGGCCGTCAATGATGATGTCGCCGCTCATGTAGTGCAGGGGCGGGAAGTAATAGCCCATCATGGACAGGGCTAGGGTGGACTTGCCGCAGCCGGACTCGCCGGCGATGCCCAGGCTCTTGCCTTCCTCGATGGCGAAGGACACCCCGTCCACCGCGTACACGTCCTCATGGAAGCGGGTGACGTATTTGGTCTTGAGGTTTCTGACCTCCAACATAACTTTTCCCATAGCGTCCTCCTTAATCTCTCAGGGTGGGGTTGAACACCTGGTCCAGGCCGGTGTTCATCAGGTTCAGGGAGAACGAGATGAGCGTTATCACCAGGATCACAGGGAAGTATGCCCACCAGGAGCCGTTGGTATGGGCGGAATAGAGCATGGCCCAGTTCATCATCAGGCCCAATGTGGGGACCTCGGTGGTCCGGGGACCCAGGCCCAACAGGCTCAACTGGGCTTCCGCCAGGATGCCGCTGGACACCTGCAGGATGAACGCCATCACCACGTAGGAGGCGATGTAGGGCAAAATATCCGTCAGGATGATACGCAGGAGGCTGTGGCCGGACAGCTTGCTCAGGTTCACGTGGTCACGGTTTCTAAGGCTTATCACCTGGCTGCGGACCGAACGGGCCGTCCATGTCCAGCCTGTCAAGCCTATGACCGTGGCGACCACCGCCGCGCCACGCTGCTCCTGGCCAATAGAATAGCTTATCAGTATCAGCAGCACGAAGCCGGGGATGACGGTGAAGATGTTGGTGATGAACATGATGAAGTCATCCACAAAGCCGCCCAGGTACCCGGCCAGCAGGCCGAAGCTCAGGCCGATTATCGTGGCCACGGTGCCGGCCAGCAGGCCGATCATGATAGAGGTGCCGGTGGCGCTGACCAGCTCTTTCAGCACGTCCCGGCCGAAGTTATCCGTGCCCAGAGGCAGGGTCTTGACGTTGGCCACGGCGTTGGTGTTCACATAGTCGGTGGTGGTGATCTTCTTGCTCTCCACCAGCTCGCCGTCCTCGCCTTCCTCGGCAATGATCAGGGTGTCGCCGCTCTTCAGGTCCTGCAAGGAATTATTCAGGCGCTTGAAGTAGTTAACACGGGCGCCGGTCATGCCCTTGGGACGGACGGATGGGTCGTAGTTTTCTTCCCACATTTGCAGCAGCGCGTCGGTATCGTCCATATCCAGGTCGGATATGTCGATCTCCATGGCGTTGAAGTACTCGATCATCGCCACTCTATCCTCGTCGGTCAGGCTGGCGGCCAGCCGGTTCTCGGCCGCCTCCGGAAGACGGAAGGTCTCCGTCTTGGCCTTGGTGGCGTCATACAGGGACACGTATGTACCGGGCTTGGCGAAGGTGCCCACGCCGATCTGCTGCAAGGGATTACCGGGGTTAAAAAGCGGGTAGATGAACATGGTCAGCAGTATCGCCAGAAAGATGACGAAGCCGCCCACGAACTTAGGAGAATGGAAGACCTGTCGCAATGTATTTTTCATCGTCTTTCCCTCCCTTATTCGACTTGGGCTGCCTTGACCCGC
Organism: uncultured Oscillospiraceae bacterium; assembly: GCA_947624395.1. GTDB lineage: Bacteria > Bacillota > Clostridia > Oscillospirales > Oscillospiraceae > CAJOIG01. The sequence goes on along the minus strand of CANQKA010000013.1, from coordinate 6,145 downwards.
GGGTCAATGAAGCCATAGATGATGTCCAGCAGGAACGTCACGATCAGCACCATGATGGTGATGATGAGGGTCGTGGCGGAGATCAACGGATAGTCCGCCGCGGTGACGGCCGCGTACATGGTGCTGCCCAGGCCGGGATAGGAGAAGATGATCTCCGCCACCAGGGCGCCGCCGATCATGGTGCCGATGCTCAGGGCCAGGCCGGTGACCTGGGGGAGCATGGCGTTACGGAACACATAGCCCACGATCTTCCGGTCCTTGATGCCCAGGAACCGGGAGTATTTAACATAGTCCGCGTTCAGCTCATAGATGGACATGCTGCGCATGCCCACCGCCTGGCCGCCGATGGACACCAGCACGATGGACCAGAAGGGCAGCTGATAGTGGCTTATCACGGACTTGATGAAGTCCCAGCTTAGATGCGGTATCATGTCGAAAGCGTAACCGCCCGAGATGGGCGCCACCTTCAGGTATACGCCGAAGATCACCAGCAGCACGACGGCCATGCCGAAGGCGGGCACGTTGCTCAAAAACAGGCTCACGGGCATGAGCACCTTGTCGAAGCCCTTGCGGATATAGGCCGCCAGGGCGCCCAGTATATTGCCCAGCAGCCACCCCACGATGATGGCCGGCAATTGAAGGGCGATGGTCCAGCCGATGGCGCTGCCGATGATGTCGCTGACGGAGCGGGGATACTGGCTGAAGGACAGGCCAAAGTTGCCGTGAATGGCGTTTTTGCAGAAGCGCAGGAACTGCTGGTACATGGGCAGGTTCGTACCGAACTCCTCCTGGTAATGCTCATAAATACGTGCCACGGCCTGGGCGTCGGCGTTGCCGCCGGCCAGCTTGCCGGTGATGGACGCCACCGGGTCCGCCGGCATCAGCCGGGGCAGGATGAAGTTCAGGATGACCGCCGCGACGAAGGTCAGAACAAACCAGAATATCTTCTTGCCGAAGTATTTCCTGTAACCTTTCACAGGTCGATTTCCCCCTTTCTCATTTCTTCTTTAAAAGAAGCGGCCATGCTCCTTGAAGAGCATGGCCGCCGGGAATCAAATATTAGCCGACCAGCTCAAGGTTGTACAGAGCTGCGACACCGAAACCGTCGGTGCAGTCAGCGGGCGGGACGAGCACTTCCGTGCCGTCGCCCATGGTGTAGGTCTGGCCCTCATAGGGGAAGTTGGTCCAGACGGACTCGTTCACAGCGTGGAACACGCTGGGACGATACATCAGGGAGAAGCTGGGGACCTCGGTCAGATAGATCTCGGTCAGCTGCGTGTACAGATCCCTCAGTTCCGCCTCGTCGGTGGTCAGGGGGATCTGCTTGATGAGCGCGTCGGCCTCAGCGTTCTCATATTGGCCCCAGTTGCCGGACCAGTTGTTGGTCACACCCAGGTAATCCATGCCCATGAACTGGTTCACACGGCTCCAGGGGTTGGAGGGGCTGGAGGCGTCGGGGGACCACATGAAGATGGCATACTCGGTCTGATCGGGGTCGGTGAACACGGTATTGTACATATCCGCCTCGGGATAGAGGGTGGTGATCTCAACGCCGATCTCCTTGCCGGCCGCGGCGACCTGCTCCATGGAGGCCTGCCAGTCGGTCCAGCCGTTGGGGCAGACAGCGTTCAGGGAGATGTTCTCGCCGTTGTACTCGCGGATGCCGTCGCCGTCGGTATCCACCAGGCCGGCCTCATCCAGCAGAGCGTTGGCGCCATCGATGTCGTTGCCGGCCCACTGCAGGTCGGCCACGGCGTCGTGGTCATACAGAGCCTGCTCGCCCTCGGTGGGGTTCATCAGAGAACGGGGCACGTCGGCGAAGGAGGGGGACTGGTTGGTCATGGCGTTGGCGATGATGGAGTCATAGTCAACAGCCATAGCGATGGCCTTGCGCAGGGCGGGGTTCTCGGCGATGACGGGGATGTTCATGTTGTACCACGCGGTGGGCATGGTCAGGCACACGCCGTAGGGAGCTTCTTCATAGTAGGTGGAGATGGGCAGGCCGTCCTCCAGCCACAGGTTCTGCACGTTGCCGATGAACTGCTGGCTGACATCGACCTCGCCGGCCTTCAGAGCCACCTCGCCGGCGGCGTTGTCAGCGTACATAGCGTGGGCGATGTACTTGGGAACAGGCAGCTTGCCCCACATGGAGGCATCCTGGCCCCAGTAATTGTCGTCACGGACCAGAACGACCTTCTGGTCATCGGAGAAGTACATGGTGTAGGGGCCGGTGTAGGGCACTTCCAGCTCGCCGGCGTCGTTCAGGCCGTCGTCGTTCAGGATAGCGGTGGCGTCGCCGCCGTTGGCTTCATAGACCGTGTCGATCCAGTCGGCCTGGGCGATAGCCACCAGCTCCAGGAAGTTGAGGATCATCAGGGGGTTGATGGGCTGGCCGGCGTCATTCAGCTTGGCGTTGATCTTGACGGTCTTGCCCTCGCCCTCGATGGACTCGATGTAGGGACCATAGCCGGAGCCGGTGCCGTTGCCGATCTCCACGCCCACGTCGAAGGTGCGGATAACGTCGGCGGCGGTCACGTCGGAGCCGTCAGACCACTTGGCAGCGTCCTTGATGGTGAAGGTCAGCTGGGTCATGTCGTCGTTCCAGGCGTAATCGTCGTTGGCCAGCAGGCCGTACAGCTTGCCGTCCAGCACGTTCCACATGTACAGGGTCTCGAACATCAGTTCGCGCCAGCCGGCGCCGGCCGCGATGGCCATGGAGTTGTTCTGGTTAGTGCCGATGGGGTTCCAGCTGTTGACAGCGCCCCACTGCTGGCCGCAGAAGTACAGAGTCTCCTCACGGGGCAGAACGACGTCGCCATCAGCGAACGCTGTCGCGGACAGTCCCAGGACCATGACCACGGCCAGCGCCAGTGCGATGAGCTTCTTCATTGTGGTTCCTCCTAAAATAATATTTTTTGGCCCGCTCCCGGACCGGGTTTACAAAGTCATATCATGGGATAGGCACTATCCCATGCAAAAACGGGTACCCGTTTTTGCGCCTGTTTACTTTTTTTACAGCTTTTTCACCGTCTCGCCTTTAATAAGCTCGCCGGGTATCAAGATCTGCCGCGGGGTATAGCCCCCGCCCTCCTTGACCGCTCTGGCCAGCTCCTCCGCCGTCTCCACGCCCATTTTGTCCGCGTTCTGCCACATGGTGGTGAGCCTTGGCCGTATCTGCTGGACCAGGCCGATGCCGTCATAGCCCACGGCGGAGAGATCCTCCGGCACGCAAAGGCCCATGTCCTCCGCGGCCCGCAGACCGCCCAGATAGGAGATGTCGTCCGGATAAAAGATGCAGGTGGGCGGCGTCGCCAGCGCCATAAGCCTTCTGGTGGCCTCTCCCGCGCCCTCCGGGTCATGAAACCGGCCCTGCAGGTCGTACTCGTCCGGCACGGTCATGCCCAATTCCTGGCACGTATGCCGGAAAGCGCCCCAGCGGACCCGGCTGACCCGGTTATTGTCCCCCCGCAGCACCGCCAGCCGCCGGTGGCCCATTTCATACACGTACCGCACCAGCTCCCGCACGCCCCCGGCGTTGTCCGACAGCACGCACCCGCAGCCGTCAAACTGGTCGTCCACCGTCACGGTGGGCACGCCGCACACCGCCAGCGCCCGGACCAGTGGGTCCTCATAGTTCGCGGTGATGATGGCCACGCCGTCAAAGCGGCGGTATTGGACATATTCGGCGTAGGTGAGCTCCTGCCCGCCCAGCCGCCGGTTGATGAAAGAGATATCGTAGCCCAGCTCCTCGGCCCTGCGCTTGAACCCGTCCAGCATCAGGCTGAAAAACTCGTGGGCCAGCCCGATCTTCGCGTTCTCCCGGAACAAAAGGCCAAAGCTGTATGTACGGGCGGTCTTCAGCGTTCGGGCGGCGGCGTTGGGGACGTATCCCATCTCGCCGGCGACGGCCCGGACCCGCCGCGTCATGGCACGGCTCACGTCCGGCGCGCCGTTCAGGGCCTTGCTCACCGTGGCCGGCGAGCAGCCGCACCGCTCTGCTATCGCCTTGATGGTCACCACGGGCTCGTGCCCCTCCCTACAAAAACGATTTCGTAAAGTCATTATAGTCCCGAAAAACCGATAAGTCAATATGCACAATATGACCAGTTTTTTGCATTGGATTTTTTACAATCTGCTAATATCCTAAAATTTCCAAGGGTAAAACCGTCAGAACGCCCACCGGATTTTCCGCTGGAAATTGTTGACTTTGCCCACGGTTTCCATTATATTTTTATGGTGCAAAACCGATCCCGTGCGAAAACGTATTCGGAGGAACGCGTATGAAAACACTTTCTCTCAACGGCGCCTGGACCCTGGACGCACCGGAGGCCGGCTTTACCGCCGTGCCCGCCACGGTCCCCGGCTCCGTGTACAACGACCTGCTCGCCGCCGGCCTCATCCCGGACCCGTTCTATCGGGACAATGAAAATGAGGTCCTGCCCCTGATGGACCACGACTTTCTCTACCGCCGCGCCTTCACCGTGGACGGGGCGTTTCTGGAAGCCGACCAGGTGCTCCTGCGCTGCGAGGGGCTGGACACCCTTGCCACGGTGACGGTCAACGGCCAGACAGCCGGAAAAGCCGACAACATGCACCGGACATGGGAATTTGACGTGAAAGCCCTGCTCCGCCCCGGCGAAAATGACATCGCTGTCCAATTCGCCTCCCCCACGAAATTCATAAAAGAGGCCTACGCCGCCAGCCGTGCGGACGGGTCCTCCGACGCCATGGTGGGCTTTCCCCACATCCGCAAGGCCCACTGCATGTTCGGCTGGGACTGGGGCCCCAGGCTGCCGGACGCGGGCATCTGGCGGGACATCGCGCTCATCGCCGTGGACACCGCCCGTATCCGGGACGTGCTGGTGCTCCAGCACCACGAAAAAGGCGCGGTGACCCTGGAAATACATACCAACCTGACCCACCTCACCGGCGGGGACACGCAGGTAGTCGTGACGGTCACGGCCCCGGACGGTAAAAAATTCACCGCCGAGGGCGAGCGCTGCACCGTCGCCATTCCGGACCCCCAGCTCTGGTGGCCCGCCGGCCTGGGCGGTCAGCCCCTGTACACCGTGACGGTGACCCTCTCCGGCGAAAAAGGCGCGCTGGACGCATGGGAAAAGCGCATCGGCCTGCGGACCATGACCGTGACCCGGAAAAAGGACGAGTGGGGCGAGAGCTTCAGCCATTGCGTCAACGGCGTGGACGTGTTCGCCATGGGCGCGGACTACATCCCGGAAGACAACCTGCTGCCCCGTGTGACGCCGGAGCGGACACGCCGCCTTTTGGAGGACGCCCGCGCCGCCAACATGAACTGCGTCCGTGTCTGGGGCGGCGGCTATTACCCCTCCGACGCGTTCTATGACATTTGCGACGAGCTGGGTCTTCTGGTGTGGCAGGACTTCATGTTCGCCTGCGCGGTATACGACCTGACGGAGGCCTTCGAGGCCAACATTACCGCCGAGTTCGTGGACAACGTGCGCCGTCTGCGCTCTCACCCCTCCCTGGCCCTGTGGTGCGGCAACAACGAGATGGAGGAGTTCGTGGCCGTGGGCGAGTGGGTGTCCAGCTGCAAGCAAAAGGCGGACTACATCAAGATGTACGAGTACATCATCCCCAAGGTCCTCAAAAAGGAGGACCCCCAGGCGTTTTACTGGCCGGCCAGCCCCAGCAGCGGCGGCAGCTTTGACGCGCCCCAGGACCCTGACCGGGGCGACGTGCACTATTGGGACGTGTGGCACGGCCTGAAACCCTTCACGGACTACCGGAACTACCTGTTCCGCTATGTGTCCGAGTTCGGGTTCCAGTCCTTCCCGTGCCTGGAAACGGTGGAGAGCTTCACCCAGCCCGCGGACCGAAACATCTTCTCCTATGTGATGGAGAAGCACCAGCGCAACGCCTCCGCCAACGGGCGCATCGTGTCCTATCTGTCCCAGATGTACCTCTACCCCGCGGACCTGGACGGGCTCATTTACGCCTCCCAGCTTTTGCAGGCCCAGGCCATGCAGTACGGCGTGGAGCACTGGCGGCGGCACCGTGGCCGGTGCATGGGCGCGGTGATATGGCAGCTCAACGACTGCTGGCCCGTGGCCAGCTGGGCCAGCATCGACTACTATGGCCGCTGGAAGGCCCTGCACTATTACGCCAA